>CAYFTQ010000119.1:1328-7835 GCA_964346035.1 uncultured Roseospira sp.
CCTGGACCTGTCAGGCGCCGACGCGGACGCGGCGGACCCGGCGGACCCGGCGGACGAGGTGGCCGGGGGCGCGCCGGCGCGTCACATTGTGCTGGCCACACCCCGGCGGGATTTCAACGCCCTGTCGCCGGCCGGCGAGGCCATGCGGGTGATCCGGGACAGCGCCCGCGCGCTCGGCCTGACGCCGGAGGCCGGCGTGCGGGTGCGTCTGACCGGCTCGGCCGCGCTGGAGACCGAGGAACTGCGCAGCGTGCAGACCGGCATGGATATCGCCGGGGCGATCACGCTGGCGGCGGTGGTCAGCCTGCTTGTCATCGGGTTGCGGTCCGGCCGTCTGATCCTGGCGACCGTGCTGACGCTGGCCGCCGGGTTGGCCTGGACCGCCGGCCTGGCGGCCCTGGCCGTGGGCACGCTCAACCTGATCTCGGTCGCCTTTGCGGTGCTGTTCATCGGGCTGTCGGTGGACTTCGGCATCCATTACGGCCTGCGCTACCGCGAGGCACGCGCCACCGGCGCCGAAAACGCCGAGGCCCTGACCGAGGCCGCGCGCGGCGTCGGCCCCGCCCTGGTGCTGTGCGCGGTGGCGGCGGCCCTGGCCTTTCTGGCCTTCCTGCCCACGGACTATCGCGGGTTGGCTCAACTCGGCCTGATTTCCGGCATGGGCATGGGGGTGGCGCTGGTGGCCAACCTGACCCTGCTGCCGGCACTGCTGGCGCTGATGCCCGCCGGCGGCCCGGCGGCGACCGCCGGGCCGGACCGCGCGGCGCGCTGGGGCGCCCGCCTGGAGCGGGTGTTGCGGCGCCGTGCCCGTGCCGTCGCCATGGGCGCGCTGGTGCTTGGTCTGGGTGCGCTGGTGCTGGCAAGCGGGGTGCGCTTCGACTTCGATCCCCTGAACCTGCGCGACCCCGACAGCGAATCCGTGTCCACCCTGCTGGACCTGCTGGAAGACCCGCGCGTCAATCCCTACAGCATCGACATCCTGGCCAGCGATCTGGGCCAGGCCGAGGCCGTAGCCGATCGCGTCGCCGCCCTGCCGGAGGTGGCCGGCGCGGTGACGGCACGCGATCTGGTGCCGGCGGAGCAGGACGAGAAACTGGCCATCATCGGCGACATGGCCGTGTTCCTGGGTCCCGCCTTGGCGGTGCAGCCGCGTTCGGCGCCCGGCGCGACTGCGCGGGCGGGCGCGCGCGACACCCTGACGGCGGCGCTGCGCGATCTGGCCACGCGGGACGGCGTCGGTGCCCGAACGCGAGCGGCGGCGTCGGATCTGGCCGAGACGCTGGCGCGGGCCGAGTCCCCGGCCGCGCTGGCGCGCGTGGCGGAGGCCCTGACGGCCGATCTGCCGGCCCTGCTGGATCGCCTGCGCGCGATGCTGGACGCCGGGCCGGTCTCGCTGGAGAGTCTGCCGCAGGCGCTGCGCCGGCTCTATCTGGCGCCGGACGGGCGCGCCCGGGTGGACGTCAGGCCGGCGCTCGATCCGCGCGATCCGGATCAGCTCGCGCGTTTCGTCGATGCCGTGCGGGCCGAGGTGCCGGAGGCCACAGGCTCTCCCGTGCTGATTCGCGAATCGGGCCGCGTTGTGCTGCGGTCGTTCGCGCAGGCCGCTGCCCTGGCACTGGCCGGGATCACGCTGCTGCTGGCCGTGACGGTGCGGCGCCCGCGCGACATCCTGCTGGTGTTCGCGCCCCTGTCGCTGGCCGCCGTGCTGACCATGGCGACGGCGGCGGCGGCCGGGTTGGCGTTCAACTTCGCCAACCTGATCGTGTTGCCGCTGCTGTTCGGACTGGGCGTGGCCAGCGCCATCCACCTGGTGCAGCGCGAGCGCGGAGCCGGCGGCGTGGCCGGGGCCATGTCAAGCAGCACGCCGCGCGCGGTGGTCCTGAGCGCGCTGACGACCATCGGCTCGTTCGGCTCCATCGCCGCGTCCAGCCATCCCGGCACGGCCAGCATGGGCCTGTTGCTGACCATCGCCATCGGATTGACGCTGGCCTGCACCCTGATCCTGCTGCCGGCCCTGCTGGCCGTGTGGCCGAGCCGGCCCCACCACCCCTCCGGTACGCGACCTCCGCTGCCGGCGGCCTGACGCGGTGGTCCACCGGATCAATGGTCGCTGCCGTGCAGAACGATGTCCCGCATGCCGGCTTCATAGCCCTGCCCGGCCGTCGTCAGCGCCAGGCCGCCGGCGCCGGGGACGGGTGCGACCAGCCCCTTGCGGATCAGGGCCATCATGACCCCTTGATTGCGCAGCCCGGTGGCATCGGCGCGCATCACGATCCAAGGCCCCAGGTGGACATGATCGCCGTGCGGGTCCGGTAGCGGGCCGACGGCCACGGCGCCGGTCTCAGGGTCGCGGGCGCTGTCGTCGGCCTGCTCGGCCAGCACCTGCAACAGGGTCAGGGTCCTGCGCTGCAATGGATTGAGCTTGAGCGGATTGGCCTTGGGCGGCATGGGCAAAGGGTCCCGAAGGCTGGGGGCGGATGGACGGGCGGGTCAACCCGGCGGGGCTGAAGGTTTCGGGCGCTCGCCAAAGATGGCGGTGCCGACGCGGACATGGCTGGCGCCCTGCTGGATGGCGGCCTCGAAGTCGCCGCTCATGCCCATCGACAGCACCGGCAGTCCGGCGCGCAGGGCAATCGACCGTAGCAGGGCGAAATGGGGTGCCGGCGGCTCGGTCGCGGGTGGGATGCACATCAGGCCGATGATCGGCAGGCCGTGGGTCTCGCGGCAGTCGGCGATGAAGGTCTCGGCCTCGGCGGGGGCAACGCCGGCCTTCTGGGGTTCCTCGCCGGTGTTGACCTGGATCAGACAGTCCGGGCGGCGACCCTGGCGCGCCATCTCGCGGGCCAGGGCGGCGGCCAGACGGGGCCGGTCCACGGTCTCGATGACGTCGAACAGGGCCACGGCCTCGGCCGCCTTGTTGGTCTGCAACGGGCCGATCAGGTGCAGCCGCAGGTCCGGCCAGCGGGCCCGCAGGTCGGGCCACTTGGTCTGTGCCTCGCGCACCCGGTTTTCGCCAAACAGGCGATGGCCGGCCTCCAGGGCGGCGGCGGCCCGGTCGGCCCCATGGGTCTTGGTCACCGCCACCAGCGCGACCGCATCGGCATCGCGGCCGTACGAACGGGCGACGGCGGCAATCCGGGTCTTTACGGCCTCCAGGTTGGCGGCGATATCAGGAGGGATGGACATGGACGTCCCGTTCAGGAGTCGGACCAAGGCATGACCGGAACCCTAGCAGAGGCGGCACGGTCCCTGGAAGAGGCGCGCGACCGGGCCGGCCGGCCGCTGCCCCGGCTGTGGCTGGTGAGCGATCCGGTCCGGCTGCCCGATCCGGCGTCGGCGCTGGCCCGGTTGCCGCGCGGGGCCGGCGTGATCTGGCGGCCCTATGGTCTGGACGCGGCCGAGGCGCGGGCGCGCGGGCGCCGGTTGCGGGTCCTGACCCGACGGCGGGGACTGCTGCTGCTGGTGGCCGGGGACTGGCGCCTGGCGGCCGCCCTGGATGCCGACGGCGCCCATCTGCCCGAGGGCCTTGCCCGGGGCCGGGGGGCGCCGCTGGCGCCGCTGCTGGCGTGGCGGCGCGCCGGTCGCGGGCGGCGCCTGAGCGTGGCCTGTCACGGCGCGCGCGCCGTCGCCCGGGCAGCGGGTCTTGGGGCCGACATGGCCGTCCTGTCGCCGGTCTTCGCCACCGCCAGCCACCCCGGCGCCAGGTCGCTGGGGCCGGTGCGGTTCGCGCTTTTGGCGCGTCGGGCACGCTGTCCCGTTGTGGCACTGGGTGGCCTGACGGCGACCGGCGTCGCGCGCCTGCCGGCGGGTGCGGCAAAGGGGGTGGCGGCGGTCTCCGCGCTGGCATGAGTGCGCGCGGGGTTTTCAGGCCGGACATCGACCGCTATCACCCTTGCATGGACACGGGGCGCGCCCTGCCCCAGCCTCTCAACCTCCGCCGAGGATCGACCATGAGCGCAGCCCGCAAGCCGCCCCCTCCGCCCCGTTCCTCGGGCCGGGCCGCCCCCGGGGGGCGCGGAACCCTGTCCCATCTGGTCCCGGCCGCCACGCCAGGAGCCGGCGCCGTCGCGAGGACCACTCGGGGGGCGGCGTCCCCGGCGGCCGCGCCCATGGTCCTGACGCGTCAGGGTCAGCAGCGTATGGCCGCCGGCGACCTGGCCGCGGCCGAACGTCTGTTCCGGCAGGCGCTGGCGGAACAGGCCGGCTTGGCTCCGGCGCTGGCGGGTCTCGGACTGGTGGCGGCGCGCACCGGCCACATGGCCGCGGCGGCCGACCTGTTCGGCCGGGCGGCCGAGGCCGACCCCCGCGTCCCCGAACACGCCATGAACGGCGCCAGCGCGCTGTGGGCGCTGGGCCGGCGTGAAGAGGCCGTGGCCTGCCTGACCGAGGCCGTCACGCGCGCCCCCCGGCACGCCGGCGCACGTGTTGCCCTGGGGCGGGCACGGCTGGAACTGGGCGACGCGCCGGCCGCCGAGGCCGACGCCCGTACCGTTCTGAAAAGCGAGGCCCGCCACCCTGGCGCCCTGGCTTTGCTGGGACGCGCCCTGCTGAAGGCGCGACGACCGGACAGTGCGCGCCCGGAACTGGAAAAGGCCGTCCGCGCCGCCCCCGATGACCCGTCGGTGCGCAACGATCTGGCGCTTGCACAGGCCGCGCTCGGTGACCGTCCGGCTGCCATCGCCACCCTGCGCGCCGCGCTGGCGCATGCCGAGGCGGCCGGTCACAAGGCTCCACCCGACCCGGCCATCAACCTGGCCGGCTATCTGATCGCCGAACAGCGCGCGGACGAGGCCGAATCGCTGCTGGAGCCACTCTGTGCGCAGGCCCCGGACCACGCCGGTGTGTGGCTTGCTCTGGGCGACGCACGCCAGCGCCAGGGCCACTTCGATGCCGCGCGCGAGGCCTATCGGGCCGCGCTGGAGCGCGACGGCGGCAACGTTGCGGCCCTGCGCGGGCTGGTCAAGTGCGGCCGGGTCGAGGCGGACGACCCCGCCCTCGGCGCCTTGCGGAAGATGGCGGCGCGCGCCGACCTGCCGGCGCCGGTCCGGGCCGAGGCGCTGTTCGCGCTGGGCAAGGCGCTGGAGGACATCGCGGCGCCCTCGGACGACGTCTTCGCTGCCCTGTCGGAGGCCAACGCGCTTCAGGCCGAGCAACGACCCGACGACATACCCGCGCGCCAGGCCCTGGCCGAACGCGCGCGGGGGGTCTACACCCCGGCGCTGATCGAGGCCGTGAGCGCGCGCATGGACCCTGCGACACCGGCGCGGAGCAGTCGCCGGCCGGTGTTCATCGTCGGTCTGCCGCGCTCCGGCACGTCCCTGGTCGAGCAGATGATCGCTAGCCATCCCGACGTGGTCGGCGCCGGAGAACTGGGCATCGTGCCGGCGGTCGAGGCGACCCTGGCGGCCGCGTCGGTGCGGCCCGAGGCGTGGCCGGAAGGACTGGAGAGCCTGGCGCCGGAACGGCTGGCGACGGCGGCCGGGCGGATCCTGACGGCGCTGGATCAGGCAGCGCGGCGGGCGGGCCGGCCGGATGCCGTCCGCGTCAGCGACAAGCTGCCCGACAACGCCATGCGCCTGGGCCTGATTGCGACGCTGCTGCCGGGCGCGCGCGTGATCGTCTGCCGGCGCCATCCCATGGACACGGGCCTCTCGCTGTTCCAGCAGAACTTTGCCGAGGGCGTGCCGTTCTCCAACAGCCTGGACCGTATCGGCCGGGCCATCGTGTTGCATGATCGGCTGATGGCGCACTGGGGTGGAGTGCTGACCCTGGACATGCTGACGGTGGACTATGAAGACCTGGTCGAGGACATCGAGGGCCAGGGCCGGCGCCTGATCGGGTTCCTGGATCTGCCTTGGGACGACAGCGTTGCCCGCTTCCATGAAACCGAGCGTTTCGTCTACACGGCCAGCAAATGGCAGGTTCGCCAGCCGGCCTATACCGCCTCCGTCGGACGCTGGCGCCGCCACGCCGACAGACTGGAACCCCTGCGGGCCATGCTGGACGCGGCCGGGCTGCTGGATCGCCCGGTATGATCCGGGTCGCGGTCATGGTCGCCGGCCCGACGCGCCAGGGCCCTGACAAAGACAACGGAGCCACCTGTCGGCGCACGAGACCATCTTTTATGCCTCAACGTTCCAAACTCGGGCCGATGCCTTCGTTCGGGTCGATGCACTAACCAATCCCCAGCGTGGCCACCTTCAGGAGCAGCAGCGCCAGAACGAGGCCGCCGTTGAGCAGACAGGCGCGCCCGTACAGGCGCAGCGCGCGCCGGATGTCGCGCGGGCCGACGCGGGCGCGGCCGTCGCCCACCCAGGGTTCGTCGGTGGTGCGGCCGTGGTACGCTCTGGGTCCCGACAACGCCAGATCAAGCGCGCCGGCGGTTGCGGCCTCGGGCCAGCCGGCATTGGGCGAGCGGTGGTGGCGCGCGTCGCGGCGCAGGATGCGCCAGGCCCGGGGCGCGCTGGCGAACCGGAGGCCGGCCGCCGCCGTCACCATCAAGAGGCC
>CAYFTQ010000120.1:0-1982 GCA_964346035.1 uncultured Roseospira sp.
CACGGCCCCGGCCGCGCTGGCCGCCGTGCAGGGCCTGCATGCCCTGACCTACGCCGCCGGCCACCTGGGCGCCATGCACTTCATCGCCCGGGCCGTGCCGCTGAGCCATGCGGTGCGGGCGCAGGGGCTGTACTCCGCCTGGGCGCTGGGTGCGGCTCTGGGACTGGCGATGATCCTGGCCGGCGGCTTGTACGAGGCATTCGGTGGCCTGGTCTTCCTGCTGGGAACCGGCCTTTGCGCGCTGTCGGGCTGGGCCGGCCTGCTGCTGGCGCGGCGCTGGGATGGTGGCCCGCTGTGGCTGGCAGGATCGCCGCTCAGCCGAACTCGAAGCGATCCCGCGCGGTCCTGAAGCGTGCCAGCGCCGGCCCCTCCAGCCGGGGCCGGAACCACAGCCGCGCCAAGCCATCATCACCGTCCGGAGCCGGCGCCAGCGCACGCGTCACCCAGGCCCTCTCGCCGGCCTGGAGCCACGCCCACGCCCCTACCCGCGCGGGAATGCCGTCGGACGCCGAAGCCCACACCGCCTGCGCGCCGGGTTGCGCCAGCAGCGCCAGCAGGCGCCCGGCCGCACGCGGCGCCGCCCCACCGATCGGCATGGCCAGGCCGTCCAGCCAGGCCGCCGCCCCCTCGGCCGGGATGCGCGCCAGAGGAGACGGCGTCATACCGTGCCGGATCAGGCGACGCACCAGGCTATCCCAGGCCAGCCCGGCGATGCCCTCGCCCGCCGACACAGCCGCCCGCAGCGCCGTCACGAAGGTCGCCGTATCGGTCCAGGAGCCACGCAGGCGATCCCGGAACGGCTGCAGGCGGTCGCGGACATCGCGAAACAGCTCGCGAGCGGCAGCCTCGTCCGTCATGGCCGCCGACAGCCGCGCCCCGTCCGGATCAAGCAGGCGCAGCGCCATCCATACGGCGCCATCCGGCTCCATCACCAGGGCCTCGTCCCGGGCCGGGTTCAGCAGTCGCTCCCAGCCCGGCACCGGTCCGTCGCCGGGCGTCAGGACATGGTTCAGACCGGAGCCGGCCGAAGCGGCCGAAGCGGCCGAAACGGCGGCAAACATCACATCGAAGCCCACGGTCATGGGCAGCAGCCAGGCGTGGCCTGCGGCGTCCAGCGCCCCCCGCGCCCGCAGCGCCCCGGCCAGGGCGACCGGCGGCGCCGGCAGCGGCGCCGGCAGCGGCCTCAGCAAGCCCTCGGCCCGCCATCGCGCGCAATCCTCCAGCCCCAGACAGACCAGATCCACCGGCCCCGCACGCCCCGGCGACCCCTGCGCCCCGTCCAGGGTTGCGCGCCGCACGCGCCGGCGGGCCTCGTCCGGATCGGCCACCGTCTCGACCTCGACCCTGATCCCGTGCGCGCGGGCGATCCACTCCCTGAGCGCGCCCGGCCACGTGCCACCGGGCGCGAGCACCCGCACGGGCCGGTGCGCCGGCCCCGACGCCGATGCCGCCGGAACCGGAGCGCCCGCCGCCGCCAGCGCCAACGCCAGCGGAGCGCCCAGGACAAAGCGCCGGGAGGGCCGCACGAGCCCCGTTCCGGCTCGCGCCATCCGTGGTGTCATGCCGCCGTCCACCGTGACGCCCGAATCAGGCCGCGCGCCGACCGGAACACCAGCAGCAGATACGCAACGGCCATCGGAATGGCGCCGATGAAGAACACGAACCACAACGGCCCGCCGATCAGCATGAGAATGACGAACAGCCACACGGTCCGGATGCCCTCATCGAAATGCGAGCGCCACACAGCGGGCGCCTCGCCCCGCGTGGCATAGGCCAGCCCCAGCCCGACGATCAGCGGCAGCACCGGCACGGGCACGGACAGCAGCAGCAGACCATACATGGCCAGAACCATCAGCCGGGCGACGCGGTCGCGGTCACCGGGGTCCGTGACGGCAGATGACGACGGATCGGCGGCAGGGTCGGGGAGCGGCGACATGGCTGCGGACATCCCTTGTGCAATGACGGCATCGGGCCTTGTGCAA
>CAYFTQ010000120.1:2082-7807 GCA_964346035.1 uncultured Roseospira sp.
CCTTGTGCAATGACGGCATCGGGCCTTGTGCAACGGCATCAGGACCGGGGTCCATCATAGGCATCGGACGTGCTTCGCTCCAGAGCGGCGTTGCCGGAGCCGACGCCTATGCCGTCGGGCCGCGTCGCCGGCACACGATGGCCGAAAGGTCATCGCCCAGCGGGCGCCGTACCGAGGTCAGAAACGGCGCCAGGATGTCCGAAAGCCCGGTGTCCGGGCCGCGCGCCGCCACCGCGTCGGCCAGCAGCGTCCTGACGCCATCGGTGCCGAGGGCGGCGCGGGTCTCCCAACCACATTCCAGCAGGGCATCGCTGTACAGGAAGACCAGATGCCCGGGCGGGAAGGCCACCTCGCGGGTCTCGTAGACGCTGCTTGCGGTGATCCCGAGCGGCAATCCCGAGCCATCGCCGCTGCTGATGCGCCCGCTGGTCATGTCCGCGAACAGGGGCGCCGGCGTGGCGGCGGCGGCATAGCGCAGCATGTCGGCCGCGACGTCGACGACCCCATAGAACGCGGTAGCATACTGGCCTGTGGGCAACAGTTCAGCCAGCCGCGCCCCCAGCAATGACAGGTATTCGCCCGGATGACGTCGCCACTCCGGATATTCAGTCAACAAGGCATGCAGTCTGAAGGTATTGAGCGCCGCAGCCACCCCATGACCGGCGAAATCCACAATCCACAGCGCGAAACGGTGATCGTCGATGGCGTGAACGCCGAACAGGTCGCCACCCAGTTCCGATGAGGTTTCAAAGTGACTGTCAAGATCGACGCCGTAGCGGGTCTGTATAGCCGCCACGGCATCGGAATCGGGCAAGAGGTCCTGCTGCATGCGCCGTGCCGACGCGAGATCCTCCTGAAGACGCGAGCGAAAGGCCTGAAGATCGGCATGGGTGTGCAACAGTCGGTCCTGGACCGTCACCAGCCGGGCCTGGACCGGACCGTCAGCCGCAACGGATGGATCGGACGCCCGAGCCTCGCCCCCGACCCCTTCGACAGGGGCGGGTTCGCTGCCCGCCGCCGTCCCGTCGGCGGAAACGCCAAGGTCGCTGACCAGACGGACCGTCGCGGTAACCTCGTTGCCACGCCCCCGGTATTCCAGCGCGTCGAAGCTGACCGACCGGGACAGCGCGATGCCGCGCCCGTGGTTGTCGAACACACGCCTGGGGTCCATATCAAGGTATCGGCGCCAGTCGAATCCGTCGCCCTGATCGGTGATGGTCAACTCGATCCGATCATCGAGTCGCGCGAAGACCACCTCCACCTCGCGATACCGATATTCGGGCAGGGCCAGACGGGCCGCGACCTCGGCCTCAAGCCGGCCCTCGCGAAGCAGGGCCGATTTTTCCTCGTACGTGATCGCCAGGTTGCCGTGTTCGACCGCGTTGATCATCAGTTCCGACAGCCCGATGACCTGGCGCCGCGGGTCGGGAAAGGCGGCGGCGAGCGCCGTCGCCAGATCGCCGGCCTCGCTCAGGGTCCGGAAGGTGAAGCGCGCGGAGCGCAACAGTGACAGCGCGCTGGCTCGCTGCTGCACATCGCGTTGCAGACGGCGCACGCGGGCATAGTCCTCGACCGCCGCGACCGTCACGGAGAGCAGGACCTCGGGGCGGAACGGCTTGGTCAGGTAGTAGAAGACTCCGGCCTTGATGCCCTCGACCACGTCCCGTTCGCTGTCGGCGGCGGTCTGCATGACCACGGGCAGCGCCCGCAGGGCCGGCGACGCCTTCATGCGGGCCAGAACCTCCATGCCGTCCATGCGCGGCATGCGGCGGTCCAGCAACACCACATCCAGGCTGTCGCCCTCGCGCTCCAGCAGCGACCAGGCTTCATCACCATCGGCAGCCATGACGGTGTCATAGCCCAAGGCGCCGAGTTGGCCGGCGATCATCTCCCGGTTCAGCCGGTTGTCATCAACCACAAGCGCCCGCGTAACCGCCATGCGCGGCATTTCCCCCTTGTCCGGACGCTGGCCTCAGATGCCATCGTCAATGTGGAACAGCTCGCCGAACCGGGCCAGTGTCAGAATGTCACGAACGGCGCCACGGGGTCCTCTCAGGACCACCTCTGCGCCCGCATGGCGGGCCCGTTCCCGAAGGGTCAGCAGCAGCGCCAGCCCGGCCGAGTCCAGATAAGTCAGGGCGGTGCAGTCGAACACGATCAGGGTCGGGCTCATCGCCAGAACCCTGTCGAGCAGGCCATCAAACTCCGCCCGCTCGCTGTCGGCCAGCCTCTCCCGGGGCGAAACGACCACCGTGGCGCCGTGTGTCACGAGATCGTAGTGCACTGTCGCTCTCTCCTGGCTGTCACGGACCCGGCCCAGATTGCCGCCGGCCGCCCGCGGACATCCCCCGACACCGCGCCCCGGCAACCCGGCAACCCGGTCAGCCCGAGGTCGTGCCGGAGCCCCGGGCGTGCCGCTCGACAAAGCTCTTCACGGCACGGACCTGATCGTCCGACAGGTCCAGCCGGATATGGGTCGAGTCTTCCGTGGTGGCGACCAGGGTGCCCTCGAAATCACCGGCATCCGGCAGGGACAGGCGGATCTGACGCCCCCCGGCAGCCTTCAGCGGTCGATCAAGGACACCAACCCCGTTCTTGGACAGGTCCTGCAACAGGCAGGGCTGCATGGCACCATCGACGGAAACCTTGATGGCCACGTTGACGGTTTGCATACGGCTGTTCTCGCGGTCCTCTCCATGCCCCGAGCGGATGATCGCCTCCAGGGTCACCTGCATCGACTGCACCTGGGCGCGCACATCGTCGGCCGCCGCCTGCACACCCTCGGCCAGGGCGCCTATCTCGGTCGCATCGGCCGAGACCTTTTCAATGCCACCCGAGGACTCCTGTGTGCTTTGCGACGCCGCCTGCGCGTTCTGGCTGATCTCTCCGGTGGCCGCGCTTTGCTGCTCGACCGCGGCCGAGATGGTGGCCGTGATCTCGTCAAGCCTGGAGATCACCGTGCTGATGCCGGCCAGGGCCTCCACCGCCCCGTTGGTCGCGGTCTGCATGGACCCGATCTGGGCGGCGATGTCCTCGGTCGCCTTGGCGGTCTGGTTGGCGAGGGTCTTGACCTCGTTGGCAACCACGGCAAAGCCCTTGCCGGCCTCGCCGGCGCGCGCGGCCTCGATGGTCGCATTCAGGGCCAGCAAGTTGGTTTGTTTCGCGATGTCGCTGATCAGATTGACCACATCCCCGATCTTGCCGGCCGCCTCGGACAACCCGGCAACGCGCTCGTTCGTGGTCTCCGCCGCCTGCACCGCATCGCTCGCGACACTGGCCGCCGTGCCCACCTGAGAGGCGATCTCGGCGATGGACGCCGAGAGCTGCTCGGAGGCCGCCGCGACCGCCTCGACATTGCCGGCGGCATCGCGCGAGGCAGCGGCGGCGGCTGTCGTGTCCTGACCGGTCACGCCCAGCTTCCCGGCCATGTCGAGGGCCGCCTGATGCATGGAGTCGGCCTGATCGCTGACCCGCCCGATCGCGGTGCGGACCTCCTCGTCCAGGGCATTGGTCAAAGCCAGCATCTCGCCCGCGACGCGACGCGCGTTGCGCCGCTGCTGGGTCGCCTGCTCGGCCTGAAGGCGCCGCACCTCGCGCGCGTTGTCCTTGAAGACCTGGACCGCGCCGGCCATTTCGCCGACTTCGTCGGACCGGTCCCGATCCGGAACCTCAACCTCAAGGTTGCCCCCGGCCAGGGTGGTCATGGTTCCCGTCAGGTGCCGCAATGGCCCCGTGATGCCGCGGATGATGACGTACGAAACGGCGGCCGACAGCACCAGCACGAGAAACGCCACGCCCGAAACCCGCAAAGCCTTGGCCAGGGCGACCTGATCGACATCCGAGACATAGACGCCGGTACCGATCATCCATTGCCAGGGCTCGAACCCATAGGCCCAGGAAACCTTGGGCTCGGCGACATCCGACCCGGCGCGCGGAAAACTGTAGGCCACGCTTCCGCCGCCCTCGCGGGCCGCCGCGATCAACTCCCGCATCAGGTACTTGCCGTCGGCATCCTGGAGATCAAGCTTGCTCGTGCCCTCCCATTCCGGACGCGGCCCCATGACCTGTGCGATACCCTCGTAAGAGAAGACGAAGACGTATTCAGCCCCATCACTGTAGCGGACGGCACGCACGGCATCGCGGGCGCGGGCCTTGGCCGTCTCCTCGTCCAGGGCGCCGGTCTCGGCCTGTTCGTGGTAGAATGCCACGATGTCCCGGGTCGCTTCCGCCATATTGCGAACCTGGGCCAGTCGCTCATGAAGGATCTCCTGACGCAGCATCATGGCTGCCACGGCCACCAGCACGACCAAGCCAACCGCAGTAATGACCGTCGGAATCCAGATCTTGATCCCGATAGACACGTTGCGCAAGGACAGCACGGACCGGGCCATGAGCCCCCCCCTTTGGAGTTCGAGAAAATACAGGGTACCAGCCATCAAAAGCACTCCCCTGGCGTCTTGTCCAGGGCCATTATTCCGTAAACGGGGCGATATGCAGCGCCGGTTTTGCCGTTACGGTCGTTGAACCGATCGCCGGCGCCAGGAAATCCGGCCACAACGCCGCCTCGGCGCATCGTGCCAGCGCATCCTGTCCGGCCAGCAAACCGCTTTCGACCAGCAGACAGCGCAGACCAGCCCCGCGCGCACCCAGAACATCGGTGTGCGGGCTGTCGCCCACCATCAGCATACGGTTTGCCGGTATATCGGGAAAGCGGGCCTTGACGTGCTCGTACAGCGGCGCAAAGGGCTTGCCCAGGAAATGCACCGGGACCCCGTGCATGCGCGCGGCGGCCAGGGCCAGCGCCCCGGGTTCAATGGTGATGGTGCCGTCATAGGGGCAGGCGACATCGGGGTTCGGAATGATCAGCGGCAGCGGATGGGCCGCCATCAGGCCCCGAAAGGCATCGAGATCGCTGGCGTTCCAGTGGAAGCAGTCCACCAGAACAAGCCCCGCCAGGGACCTCCAGCACGCCCCCGGGGGCGCCGTCATGTCGGCCAGCGGCAGCAGGTCCGCGAAGCGCGCCACCAGATCGCCCGGGTGGATGGCCACCACGCCCCAGCCCTTGCCCGTCGGCGCGCCGGCGGCGGCCAGCGCCGCCGGCAGACCGTCGCGGCCCGAGACGACCTCGTCCGCGTGGATGTCCAGGCCGCGGCGGCGCAGACCGTCGGCCACGCCACTCGGCTCGTGTGTGACGTCATTGGTCAGGACCACCAGCGGCAGCCCGCGCCGACGCACGTCGGCCACCGCCCCGGCCGCGCCCGCGATGGCGGCCCCCCCGGTGTGCAGTACGCCATAGGCATCCAAAACCACGACCTTGATGTCCTCCTCGTCCAGCACCTGAGACAGGCTGGAAACGCGACGCGGGTTCAGCGGCGGTGGCGGCGGCGGCAGCCAGGGGCCTGCCTGAAGATAGACGTTCCAGGCCGCCTGGAAGCCTTGGGTGAGCATGATGAAGCGGGTCCCGTGCCATGCCGGCGGGCGCGCCGGCGCGAGGAAAGGCGGTGTGGCGCGGCCTGCTTAGCCCGGCGCCGCTGCCCTGTCCAGAACGCGCCGCCCCGCGCGGCCATGGACGACGCCCGCGCCATCCTGCTAGCTTGGATTATTCATGAACGCGACGATCCGGCGGAAAGGCTTATCCCTTTGGTTCCGGGCACCCCGTGATTTGGGGCGCTCGCGGACGCTCACCCCACCACCGGCGGTGACAGCCGGACGCAGGGGGATAAGC
>CAYFTQ010000121.1:0-7669 GCA_964346035.1 uncultured Roseospira sp.
GCGGCCGGGGGCGGGTTTCCGCCATGGTGACGGGGCGCCATGCCACCAAAGCCCCCCTAGACGCCCTGGAAACGCGCCGGCAGGCCGGCCGGCTGGCCCACGGTGGCGCCGTCGCGCATCACCACCCGGCCCCGGATCACGGTCATCACCGGCCAGCCGGTGACGGGCATGCCGTGATACGGCGTCCAGCCGGACTTGCTGGCGATCCAGGTGTTCTCGATGACCCGTTCCGCGTTCAGGTCCACGATGGTGAAGTCGGCGTCATAGCCCCGTGCGATGCGACCCTTGCCGGCCATGTTGTAGACGCGCGCCGGTCCGGTGCTGGTCAGGTCAACGAACCGGGCCAGGCTGAGGCGGCCGACATGAACATGCGCCAGCAGCACCGGAACCAGGGTCTGCACCCCGGGCATGCCCGAGGGGCTGTCGGGGTAGGGGCGGGACTTTTCCTCGCGCGTGTGCGGCGCATGGTCGGACCCGATCACGTCCACCAGCCCGTCCCGGATGGCGCCCCACAGGGCGGCGCGGTGGCGGGTATCGCGGATGGGCGGGTTCATCTGGGCGAAGCTGCCGAGACCCTCGTAGCAGTCCGGCGCGGCCAGGGTCAGGTGCTGGGGCGTGACCTCGACCGTGGCGATGTCGCGGGCGTCGGCCAGCACGGGCAATTCCTCGGCGGTGGTAATGTGCAGCACATGGACGCGCCGGCGCGCCTCGCGAGCGAGCCGCAGCACGCGCCGTGTGGCCGCCAGCGCCGTGCCGACGTCGCGCCACTGTGGATGGGCGGAGACATCCGCCGCCGCCTCCGCCAGCGGGCGGCGCTCGCGCAGGCGGTGTTCGTCCTCGGCATGGATGGCGACACGGCGCCGGCCCGAAGCCAGCACACGGGCCAGCACGTCGTCCTCTGCCACCAGCAGCGAGCCGGTGGACGAGCCCATGAACACCTTGACCCCGGCGCACCCGGACAGGTCTTCCCAGCCGCCCAGCAGGTCGGCGTTGTCGGCCGTCGCGCCAAGGAAGAAGGCGTGGTCGCACCAGGCCCGGCCGCGCGCCCGGACCAGTTTGTCGGCCAGCGCCTCTGGGCTGTCGGTGTTGGGGCTGGTGTTGGGCATCTCGAAGATGGTCGTCACGCCGCCCAGAACGGCGCCGCGCGTGCCGCTTTCCAGGTCCTCCTTGTGCTCAAGCCCGGGTTCACGAAAGTGCACCTGGCTGTCGATCACGCCCGGCAGCACGTGCAGCCCGCGCAGGTCCAGGACCTCGCGCGCATCGGCCTGATCGGCGGCGCCAAGAGTGGCAATACGGCCATCGCGAACACCTATCGTAGCGGCAACGGGACCCGAAGGGGTAACCACGGTCGCGCCGCGCAACAAAAGATCATACCGCTCGTCCGTCGCTGTCACGCGCCCCCTCCCTGTCTGCGCCGCATCCGTCCCCACCGCGAGCGGGGGGCTGGGCGCCTATCCTGTTTCTGCGGCATATTCGAACAGGCCCCGATAGCAGGCCAGGACCTGATCGGTCATGTAGCCCTGTGTAAAGCTGTCACGGCCGTTGCCGATCAGCATATCGAGGGCGCCCGGCTCCGTCAGCACCCACTTGATGGCCTTGGTCGCGGTCAGGATATCGTCCGGGTCGAGCACCACGGCGTTCTCATTGGCGCGGATGACCGCATGATCGGACACCCGGCCGATGGCCACCACCGGCTTGCCGTGCGCCCACGCTTCCAGCGCGGCGTGATCGGGCACGCCCTCGCTACCGGTACAGACCACAAGGTCGCTGGCCGCGTACAGGGCGCCCAGGTCGTCGCGCCAGCCCAGGAAGCGCACGCGCGGCTTGATGCCCAGTTCGTAGGCGATGCCCTCCAGGGTGTCGCGCTCCGGGCCGTCGCCGGCGATCCACAGATAAACCTCGGGCAGGCGCTGCATGATGCGCAACACGGTGGCGATGCTGCGGCGCGCGTGCATCTCACCCGCGCACAACAGCAGCGGCGCCTGTTGCGGGGTGAACAGCGTCTTGCGCGGCACCGGCGGCAACGGCGTCTGGTCCACCAGGGGCGGCAGCAGGTGGACGCGCTCCCCCGGCCAGCCCCGCGTCAGCAGGGCCTCGCGCTCGTCATGGCCGTGAACGATCAGATGCTGGCAGTGCCGGAAGGCGTCCATCGGCATGCCGACACCCCAGCGCCCGATGACCGGAACGCCGGCCCCGGTCAGATAGCGCGGCATGGTCGGCGTCCAGGCCAGCGCGACGCCGGGCTGGAAATTGCGCATGTAGGCGCGGGCCCGGCGCCGGATCACGAAATCCAGCCCCTCATATTTCATGCGCACCGGGTGCAGGCCCGCCGCCCGCAGGTGTTCGACGCGGGTTGGAATGTCGCGCAGAAGAACAAGCTGCTGGATGCCGTCGCGGTGCAGGGCCACGACAAGGCGTTCAAAGAAACGCTCCGTGCCGCCGATGCTGTCGCCGGCTATGGCCTGTAACACACGCGGTTCCATAAAGACGGCTCCGTGAGGCGCGGCCGCTCCGCGCGGCGGGAAGGCGGAGGCGATGAGCCCCGGCGGCGCCCATGAATGGAAGCCCCATCACAGGGCAAAACGGGGGTCGCGGTCAATGACCCGCGCGTCGGCGCCAGGGCGGCGGGGTGCCGAGGCTGGCGCCCGCGCCGGTTAGCGCCCAAAGGTGAACCAGCGTTCCTCCAGTTCGGCGGCCACGCTGGCCCACGGGCGGCGCCGGCGCGGCGCGCGTGCCTCCTCCACCATGCCATGGAACAGACCGTCGTCGGTCAGAACCTGGATGGCGACGTTGACGAAAGCCTCGTCATCCGGCACCAGGACGCCACTGTCGCCGTTGGCGATGCGCTCGGGCGCGCCGCCCAGGGGGCGTGCCACGGCAGGCAGGCCCAGGGCCTGCGCATCGGCCAGGGTCCAGCAGGCATGGTCCCAGACCTGCCCCGGATACAGCATCACCCGGGCGGTGCGCCAGGCGGCGGCAAGGGCGGCCTCCGGCTGAGGCTCGCGCGCCTCCACACCCAGCGGGGCCAGGGCGCGGACCCGCTCCACCACGGGCGCCAGGGCGTCGGGCACCGGCTCGCCCGCCAGGCCGGCGGACAACAGCGCGGAATAGACATGCAGACGGGCGCCCGGCACCGCCGGCGCGATGCCCTCCGCCCAGCGGTCCAGCAGCCAGTCCAACCCGCCATGCAGCGGGTGCGCCGTGGTCACCGCGACGGGCGGGGTCAGGGGTGCCGGGTCGTGGCCCGACAGAAAGGCGTTCGAGACCCCCGGCGCCAACACCAGCCGGGCCATGCCGCCGGCCCCGGGACCGGCGGCGCGCTGGCTGTCCGAGACATACAGCAGGTCGGGCCGGCGACTGGCCAGACGGGCCCGCACCGAGGGCCGGATGAGCGCATCGGGGCGCCCCTGCACCCAGACCACCTGGCGGCCCGGCCGCACCGGCAGCGCCAGCAGCGAGGGCCGCCTTACGGCCACCAGCACGTCAACGCTTTCCGGCAGCGTGTCGTCATCCTGGTCCAGCGGCAGCGGCAGCCAGGCGACGCCGTCGATGGTCTCCGGCTCCACCAGTTGGGTGGCGACCGACACGTCGTGGCCACGCCCGGCCAACGCGCGGGCCAGCCCCACGACGGCGCGCTCGCCACCGCCCAGGGGAGATTCGGCCGGCGTCCGCCCGTCATAGGGCACGCCATCATCGGCGAAGAGAATACGCATGACCGGCCTTATACGCCGCGCCCGGCGCCCTTGCCAAGACGCCCCGGACGACTACCTCTAGCCTCGGAGCATCCCCGTTTGCGAAGAGGTCCGTCCATGAGCCCGCCGTCCGCCGCCCTTCTACCCGACCGGGGCCTGTTGTCGCTGGCCGGAGACGACCGCGCGACCTTTCTTCAGGGGCTGGTGACCAACGACGTCCACAAGCTGAACGCCGAAACGGCGCTTCATGCGGCGCTGCTGACCCCGCAGGGCAAGATGCTGTTCGACCTGTTCCTGGCCCCGGCGCCGGCCCCGTTGGGCGAGGCGATCATGATCGAGGCCGAGTCGGCACGTCTGGACGACCTGCGCGCGCGTCTGCTGAAGTACAAGCTGCGCGCCAGGGTGACGCTGGCGCCCGCCGCCGACTGGCGCATCGGAGTGCTGTGGGGGACGGGCGTCGCGGCCGCCCTGGGTCTGCCGGACCGGGCCGGCGCGACCCGCGCGCTGGGGCACGACGGGCGCGACGGCATCGCGTTCATGGACCCGCGCCTGGCGGTCGCCGGCGCCCGTCTGGTGCTGCCCTCGGCGCGCGCCGAGGCCGTTCTGGCGCAGCTGGGCGCCACGCCGGCGGACCCGGCGGACTGGGACGCCCACCGCCTGCGCCTGGGGCTGCCCGACGGCGGCCGTGACATGGTGGTGGACAAGAGCACCGCCCTGGAATGCGGCTTGGACGACCTGGCCGGGGTGGACTTCCGCAAGGGCTGCTACATGGGCCAGGAACTGACCGCGCGCACCAGGTATCGCGGCCTGCTGAAGCGGCGCCTGATGCCGGTGCGCATCAGGGGGCCGCTGCCCGCGCCCGGCACGCCGCTGACAACCGCCGACGGCAAGGCCGCCGGCGAGATGCGATCGGGTCTGGCGCTGGCGGCGGGCGGACCCGACGCGCCGGATGCGGACCAGGGCGGGCTGGGCATGGCCATCGTGCGCCTGGATGCACTGGGCTCGGACGCGCCGCTGGCCTGCGGCGATGCGACGGTCACCCCGGTGGTGCCGGACTGGATGCGGCTGCCGGCACCCCAGACGGCTCCCCAGACGACGCCGGGAACCGCCGGCTGAGCCGGCGGCCCCCAGAACCGTCAGCAATAAAACCGTCAGCAATAAAACCGTCAGTAATCCAGATAGATTTCCGCGCGCCGGTTGCCGGCTTCGCCGGTCGGCATGACTTCGTAATACACGGGCTGTCTGTCCGACACTGCGCCCACGTAAAGGACCCGGCCCGCCACGCCGTTGTTCATCAGCGCCGTGGCGACGGTGTTGGCGCGCTCCAGCGAGACGTTGAAGTTGGCCAGCTTGTGTCGGGTGATGTTGGTGGCGTTGGTGCGGCTGGAGGCGTGACCGACCACCCTCAGCACGCCCCGATACTGGCGTTGCAGGTCCGCGACCTGGCGCAGGACCTGGCGGTCGCGGCCGGACAGCCGCGACGAGCCGTCGGCGAAATAGATCACCGCCACGCGCTGGCTGCGCGCGCCCATCATGGGGCCGTAGGTGGACAGCGGCAGAGTGCCCGGTGCGGTCGCGGCCGCCGCCGTGGGCGGCATCATGCCCGGGGTATGACCGGCCGCAGCCAGCGAGGCGCCATAGGGGTTGCCATAGGGGCTGCCATAGGGGCCGGCACTGGTGACCGGTCCGCCCGGCCCCAGCGTCGTGACGCCGCGCGAATCGACCACCACCGGTCCCCTGGCGGGCGCGCCCGGCATGCCCGCGATCATCGGGCCGCCCGGAAATCCCTGTGCCGGCATCGGCGCGCCCGGGGTCGGCGAGGCCATGCCGGACATGCCGGCGGGGCTGCCTCCCGGCGGCGGAGGCAGGTCCTGGCGGGTGATGCCGCCGGGATCGGGCGCAGGCACCTCGCCGGCGTCCATGCGATCGGCCAGCGGCACGGTGGCGGGTTCGTCGGAAGCCGGCGGCGGCGAGTATTCAGGTGGACGCACCTCTGACGAGCGACGTCGTTCGCCGCCCGTCGCGGCCACCTGCGGCTCGCCCGCGCCCGCGCCGGCGTCGGCATAGCCGTCATCGCGGCGGTCCGCCCGCAGGCCCTCGGCGATTTCCTCGCGTTCGCGGGCCGGCGCGACCGAGGGCCGCTCGGTCGGACTTTCCGAGATGTCGGGGTATTCCCCGGCAGCCTCTGGCGGAGGATCGCCGGCACACCCGGCCAGCGCCAGCGCCAGCGCCATCGCGCCGCATAGCAGCATGGACCCGCGCCGGACCCCGTGCGCGGCTGCGGTCCGTCCTGTCGTGGCGCGCGCCACCCAACCCGGGTCCCACGGCCCGGGTTCAACCTTCATCCAGTCCGACCCGGTTCCCATCGTCATCAGAGCCGCCCCTCCCTTGCTGGGTGCGATCGCCGGTGGTCTTCCGTGGCCGGAGCGGCGACCTCGCCCCCGCCTCTGGCGGCCCGGGCCGCGCGACCATAAGGCCGTCCGAACCCGATCCGTGCCCTTGTGCCGGCCGTTCTCGCCCCCCATGTCCCGGACGGCGAAGCGGCCAAGGGCCTTGGCCTGCAAGGAATGTTCCCTCACAATGACACCCGTGTCCCCGAGCGCGAGGCTGCCAGCGGCGGCGCCGCGCGGGCCGGAAGGCGCGGGTTCAATTTGGCGCGGATGATAAAGGAAGGGACGATGGCCGATCAACAGGGCAAGACGACCGATATCCCCCAGCATCCCGACCCGCAGCAGTTCGCCCGCGACATGGCGGAGATTGCCGAGCACGGGCAGCGACTTTTCCAGGATTTCCTCAGCCGCCAGACCTCGGGGCAAGCGTCGATGCCGTTCGGCGATCCGCTGCACGTCAGCGAAGCCTTCATGGACATGACGGCGCGCATGATGTCCAACCCGGCCAAGATCATGGAAGCCCAGTTCACGCTGTGGCAGGAATACATGGCGTTGTGGCAGAACGCAGCCCAGCGCTGGCTGGGGCAGGACGCCGAACCGCTGGTCCAGCCCGAGCGGGGCGACAACCGCTTCCGCGACGAGATGTGGCAGGAAAACGAGGTCTTCAATTTCATCAAGCAATCCTATCTGCTGACCTCGCGCTGGATGCTGGGCTTGGTTCATGACCTGGAGGGCGATGACAGCCCTGTGGCCCGAAAGGCGGATTTCTACACCCGCCAGTTGGTTGACGCGCTGGCGCCGACCAACTTCGTCATGACGAACCCGCAGGTCCTGAAGACCGCCATCGAGACCAACGGCGAAAGCCTGCTGCACGGCCTGGAACACATGCTGGCCGACCTGGAACGCGGCAAGGGCCAACTTCGCATCACCATGACCGACGAGAACGCCTTTCGCGTCGGCGAGAACATCGTCACCACACCGGGCAAGGTGGTGTACCAGAACCGCCTGATGCAGTTGATCCAGTACAGCCCGGCGACCGATACGGTCCACCAGCGGCCGCTGTTGATCGTGCCGCCGTGGATCAACAAATTCTACATTCTTGATCTGCGGGAGAAGAACTCGTTCGTGCGCTGGGCTGTCTCCCAGGGTCACACGGTATTCATGATCTCCTGGATCAATCCGGACGAAAGCTATCGCGACGTCTCGTTCGAGGACTACCTCAAGGAAGGCCCGGTGGCGGCGCTGGACGCCATCGAGAAGGCCACCGGCGAACGCACCATCAACGCCATCGGCTACTGTCTGGGCGGCACGCTGCTGGGCGTGTTCCTGGCTTGGCTGCATGCCAGGGAACGCCAGCATCAGGTGGCCTCCGCGACCCATTTCACGACCATGCTGGAGTTCTCCGAACCGGGCGAACTGGGCGTGTTCATTGACCCGACAACGCTGGAGCACCTGGAAGAGGAAATGTTCGAGCGCGGCTATCTGGACGGGGCCGAGATGGCCACGACCTTCAACATGCTGCGCGCCAACGACCTGATCTGGTCGTTCGTGGTCAACAACTATCTGATGGGCAAGGAACCGTTCCCC
>CAYFTQ010000122.1:0-7639 GCA_964346035.1 uncultured Roseospira sp.
GTTGCGGAGCACCAGGTCCTCGGGCGGGTAGCCGCTGATGACCAACTCCGGGAATACAACCAAGTGGGCGCCCTGGGCGGCGGCCTCTGCGCGGGCGGCGCGAATTCGGTCGGCGTTGCCGGCGACGTCTCCGACCGTCGGGTTGATCTGGGCCAGGGTGATGGTCAGCCGATCCGTTGCGCCGGTGTGCGCGTCTGCCATGATGTCCTCCGAGCCGAACGGAACAGGTCCCACACTAACCCGGTGGCCGGGGCCGGGGCTAGAACCCGCTGGCGGCCGCCCGGGGGTCCGGCCGCGTCACGCCGGGCGGCAGGCCCGGCGCGCTCGGGACGGCGAGCGGTGGCCGGCTGGCCGGCGCGCGCGGTGCCGGCATCAGGACCGTATCCGGCGATCCGACCGGCGGGGCGTACGGCGGTCGGTAGCCTGGCGGCTGGGGGTAGGGCGATGGCGGACGGCCGGGCTGTCGTGGCGGCGCGGGGGTGGCCGTGACCGCCGTCTCGGGTGGCGGCGGCTGGGTCGGCGGCGGGGACGGGACAGGAGCCGGGGCGGGCGGCGCACCGGCGGCCCGAATCCGGGCTTCCAGGTCGTGGGCGCGCCCGGGTGCGATCCGGCCCGCCCGGGCCAGATCGCGCACGCCGTCGAGCAAACCACCGATCAGCGCGCCACGGCCGGCGGGATCGGCGCGCACGGCCGCGCCCAGTGTGGCGGTCCAGGCCAGCGAGTCGATGTCCGAGGGCGCCCGCTCAAGCGCCAGCGAGCGCGCCGCCGCGCGCAGGTCGGCCGGGGCAGCCGTGGCCAGGCTGGCGGTGGCGGGCAGGCGGGCCATCAGGCCGGCCATGACGGACTCGGGTGCGGCGGCAGGCTGTGCGGCGGCCCGGTCCGCCGCGACGGCGCCCGTCGGGCCCAGAAAAAGCAGGGCTGACAGCAACAGCGCGAGGAGGCGGGAGTCGCCCATGGCGGCGCCTTGGCATGACACGGGGGACGAGACAGGCGGGGCCGGGCGCGGCCCCGGGTAGGGTAGTGAAGCACGCCGTGGGGCGGTCCGCCAAGCCGGCGATGGAGGTGTGTCACGACAGGCTGACAAAATGCCGCCGGCGCGGTTGACACGCCCCGAGGCAGGAGAGATAATACGCAATCGGGAATTCCCCAATCTCAAGGACTTATCCGGTTGGTCATCGGGGATTGGCGCATTGAATCCGCCTCTGACGGATCATGGTCGCGACGGGCCTTCGCGCGTCGGGCTTTTTTGCGCGCCCGCTTGTCTTCTTCCGCGCACTGAGGAGGCCGCACATGCGGATCGTTCTGGTCCAGCCCAATTATCATTCCGGCGGCGCCGAGGTGGCCGGAGCGTGGTCGCCGGC
Organism: uncultured Roseospira sp.; assembly: GCA_964346035.1. Classification (GTDB taxonomy): domain Bacteria; phylum Pseudomonadota; class Alphaproteobacteria; order Rhodospirillales; family Rhodospirillaceae; genus Rhodospira. Next base: position 1,362 of record CAYFTQ010000122.1, read on the forward strand.
CTGGGTGGCCTATCTGGCTGGATACCTGAAGGCTAAGGGCGGCTATACCGACATCCGCTTCATCGACGCCATGACCGACGACATGACGGAGGAGCAGCTCCGCGCCGCTCTGGCCAAGGAACAACCCGACATCGTCGGCACCACCGCCAACACCCCGGCCATCTACAAGGCCGAACGAGTGCTGGAGATCGCCCGCGAGATGTTCCCCAAGGCGGTCACCGTTCTGGGCGGCATTCACGGCACCTTCATGTATCAGCAGGTGTTGCGCGAGGCGCCCTGGATCGATGCCATCGTTCGCGGCGAGGGAGAGGTCGTATTCTACAACCTTGTGCGCGCGGTCGAGGCGGGCGAATGGCCCGACGCCCGGGGCCAGGGCAAGGGCATCGCCTATGCCGAGGGCGACAAGGTCATCGCCACCCAGGCCGAGGCGCCCATCCGGGATGTCGATGACATCCAGGCGGACTGGGGCGTCCTGGACTGGAAGAAGTACATCTACATCCCGACCGGTACCCGCGTTGCCACGCCCAACATGGCGCGCGGATGCCCGTTCACATGCTCGTTCTGTTCGCAGTGGAAGTTCTGGCGTGACTACCGCGTGCGCGACCCCAAGAAGGTGGTCGATGAGATCGAGACCCTGGTAAAGGACTACAAGGTCGGCTTTTTCATTCTCGCCGACGAGGAGCCAACCATCAACAAGCGGGCCTTCGTCGCCTTCTGCGAGGAACTGAAGGCCCGCAATCTGGGTGTTCTGTGGGGCATCAACACGCGCGTGACCGATGTTCTGCGCGACGAGGACCTGTTGCCGTTCTACCGCTCCGCCGGGCTGGTGCATATCTCGCTGGGCACAGAGGCGGCGGCGCAGCTCAATCTTGATCTGTTCCACAAGGAAACAACGGTGGCCGAAAACAAGAAGGCCATCGACCTGTTGCGCGCGAACGGCATCGTGACCGAGGCCCAGTTCATCGTCGGGCTGGAGAACGAGACGCGCGAGACCATCGAGGAAACCTTCGAGCTGTGCATGGACTGGAACCCGGACATGGCGAACTGGTCCATGTTCACGCCGTGGCCGTTCTCGGACCTGTACCGCGAGATGGGCGACAGGGTCGAGGTTCACGACTTCTCGCAGTACAACTTCGTCACGCCGATCATGAAGCCCAAGGCGATGGATCGCGGCGAACTGCTGGACGCCGTGATGTCGTGTTACCGGCGCTTCTATTCCAAGAAGGCGCTGTTCAGTTATCCGTGGGTGCCCGGCGACAAGACCCGGCGCAAGTACCTGCAAGGCTGCCTCAAGGCTTACATGCTCAGTGCCTTCAAACGTCAGTTCTACAACCTGGGCAAGGTCGGCTACTGGGGTCCGCACACCATCAAGAAGGTCAAGTTCGCCTTCGACTGGTCCAAGAAACTGGAAACGTCGCCCGAGGAAGCCGCCGCGTCGGATTGGAAATCGGCCTCCAAGAAAAAGCAGGAGGAGATTGACGCCGGTATCCGTGCCTATGCCGAGGCGGGCAAACCCCTGGACCGCACCTCCAACCAGGATGCCGGCGCAAAGGTCATGGCCTGCGGCGGTGGTGACGAACAGATGAGCGAACACGCCATGCTGTCGGCCATGAAGGGCTGCGGTGGCAACGATGCCCAGCTTTCCGAACACGAGATGGCGTCTGCCATGAAGCCCTGCACCAGCGGCGAGGAACCGGAACTGGAACAGGCCGAGACGCGGCGGTAGCGTCAACCGCCCGGCCCGATCCCGCGCCACCGCCCCGCCGTTGCCCGACGGCGGGGCGGTTGGCGTTTCCGGGCGGGGTGCTCGTCCCCTACAGCGGCCGCATGGTGTCGTCGAATGCGTCCAGGGACGGCATGGGCAGCGCTTGCAAGGAGTCCATCCGCGCCAGCCAGCCCGAGAAATCGCCCAGGATGGCGCGCCGTGCGCCGTCGTCGATATAGGGCACGTGGCAGGCCACGAACGGCGGCAGTACCTGCATGCCCGTATAGCCCAGCGTGCCTTGCAGCAGCGGCTTCAGCATGGTCTCGATCGGGCCATGGATGGAGCCCGGCCCGATCATGTGCGGCCGTCCGCCCATGGTCAGCGCGACCGCGCCGGTTCGGCCCGCCAGCGGACCCCGGTCATAGAACCGGCGGCCGCCATAGCAGCGCCCGGAGACCAGAACGCGGTCTATCCAACCTTTCAGGATCGCCGGGACCGAGAACCAGTAAAGCGGGAACGTCATCAGGATCAGGTCGGCCCACTCGACGCGCTCGACCTCGCGCCGGACGTCGTCGGGCAGGGTGCCGGCACGGTCGGCGTGGCGCTGTTCCAGCGCGACATTGAAATAGGTCGGATCGCCCCGATCCCTGAAGTCCGTTGCTTTGACCACCGGGTCGAAACCGTCGGCGTACAGGTCGGACACCACCACGTCGGCGCCGCACCGGTGCAGGGTTTCGGTGGCGGTGCGCATCATGGCGCTGGTGAATGAGGCCGGTTCCGGATGAGCATGCACGATCAGTACGCGACGCGGCCAGGGGGGCGCGGTCATGTCTCGGGCTCACGATAGCCCCGGGTCAGGGCGTGGTGGATCACCTTGCGCATGACGGTCGGCAGGGCGTGTTGATGCAGCCGGTCCAGCGCCACCCAGATGCCCCGGGTGCGCGGATTGGCGCCCACCCGGGCCATGACGACCGTCAGCTCCAGGTGAAAGTGGGTGAAGGTGTGGGTGACCAGGCCCGGCACCACATGCCAGTCCGGTAGCGCCAGGGGGGCATCTGCGGCCACGTGCGCGGCCGGGTCTGGGTCCGGGTCGCCGGGCCGGGCCTCGCTCCAGGGCGAGGACGGAACCTCGATCATGCCGCCCAGCAGGCCCTCTGCCGGACGCTGCCGAAGCAGGATGGCGCCATCCTTGCGCTGAATCCAGAACGCCACGCCGCGCCGGGTCGGGCGCGCCTGCCTGGGTTGGCGCGCCGGCAGCGCCTCGGCAAGTCCGGCCTGCTGGGCGGCGCAGTCCGGCCGCCAGGGGCACAGCCCGCAGGCCGGCGAGCGGGGCGTGCAGAGGGTCGCGCCCAGGTCCATGACGGCTTGGGCATAGTCGCCGGCGCGCTGGTCCGGCGTCAGGGCGTCGGCCAACTCGCGCAGGGCCGGCTTGGCGCCGGGAAGGGGTGTGGCGACGGCGAACAGGCGGGCCATGACGCGTTCGACGTTGCCGTCCACAACCACGGACCGACGCCTGAAGGCGATGGCCGCGATGGCGGCGGCGGTGTAGGCGCCGATGCCGGGCAGGGCGCGCAGGCCCTCTTCGGTGGACGGGAAGCGGCCATCGTGGCTGCGGACCACCGCGCGGGCGCATTTCAGCAGATTGCGCGCGCGCGCATAATACCCCAGCCCGGCCCATGCGGTCATCACGGCGTCGTCGTCGGCCGCCGCCAGCGCACGCACCGTCGGCCAGCGTTCCAGGAAGCGGGCGTAATAGGGCTTGACCGCCGCGACCGTGGTTTGTTGCAGCATGATTTCGGATAGCCAGACGGCGTAGGGATCGGGTGTTGCGCCCGGCGGCGCGCGCCACGGCAGGTCGCGGCGGTCGCGATCGTACCAGTCCAGCAGGCGCGCGGCCAGCGCCCGTGCCCGTGCGGCATCGGGCCGGACGGGGTGCGACTCGGCTTCGGATTGGGCGGCGCGCGCCATGCTCGGGATCTCCTGGTGCGGTCCGGGCCGGGTCGGCGTGACCGGGCCGCTTGACCCGAACCAGGCCGTCAGGCTCCATGTGGGACCGGGTGGCCGCAAAAGGCAACAGGCTTGGGCAGGCGGGACGCGACCATGAGCGAGCAGCAGACCAACCCCGATCCGGCCTGGCTGAGGCGTCTGACCACGGCCGAGGGCGAGCGCCTGCCGGTACGCGACCTGAACACGCGCGCGCGTCGCGGGCGCAGCGTCGGGCAACTCCTGGACCCGGCCCTGCGCCGCCTGCTGGGGCGCCGTGGCGTGGCGCTGGCGCCCTTGATCGCGCACTGGCCGGAGATCGTCGGGCCGGCGCTGGCGCGCCAGTGCGCCCCCCACCGACTTGTCATGCCCAGGAAGGGAGCCTCGGGTGGTGGTACCCTGCATCTGAAGGCATCGGCCGGCGCGGTGGCGACCGAACTGGTCCACCGCGCGCCGATGCTGTGCGAGCGTATCAACACCCACCTGGGCTTTGGGGCGGTATCGTCCATCAAGGTGGCACAGGGCGTATTCGCGCCGGCCGGCCGGGCCGACGGGAAGGGTCCGGCGTTGCCGGCGGCGCCCGCCAAGGCACCGCCGGCGGCCGCCCTGGCCGACCTGGACAGCCGCCTTGCCGGGGTGGACGACCCCGAGTTGCGCGCTGTCCTGCAACGGCTGGGCCGGGCCGTGCTCACCTCCCGGCGAGGTCGGCGCGGCCGGTAGGCCACCCGCCGCCGCAGACCCGTCCTACAGGTGCAGCGGGCGGCCGTGGACGGCCAGGGCGGCCTCCTTGATGGCCTCGCCCAACTGCGGATGGGCGTGGCTGGAGCGGAAAATGTCCTCGGCCGTGGCGCCGAATTCCATCCCGACAACGATTTCCTGGATCAGGTCACCGGCCGACGCGCCGATGATGTGGCAGCCCAGCACCCGGTCGGTGCGGGCATCGGCCAGGATCTTGACCATGCCGTCGGTGTCGTTGTTGGCGCGCGCGCGGCCGTTGGCGGTGAACGGGAACGAGCCCGCCTTGTAGTCCACGCCGTCGGCCTTGAGCTGTTCTTCGGTCTTGCCGACGCCGGCGATTTCCGGCCAGGTGTAGACGACCGCCGGAATGGCGCCATAGTTCACATGGCCGGACTGCCCGGCGAGGATCTCGGCCACCGCGACGCCCTCTTCCTCGGCTTTGTGGGCCAGCATCTGGCCGCCGATGACGTCGCCGATGGCGTAGACGCCCTTGGCCGAGGTCTCGTAACGCTCGTTGACGCGGATAAAGCCGCGCTCGGTGCGCTCGATGGCGTTCTTGTCCAGGCCCAGGCCCAGACTGTGCGGGGCGCGGCCCACGGCCACCAGCACCACGTCCGACAGCATGGTCTCGGGGCCGTCGTCCTTGCCGCCCCGGGGCTGGGCCGGCTCCACCGTCAGGGTCACGCCCTTGGTGGTTTTCCTGGCGCCCGAGACCTTGTGCGACAGCTTGAAATCCAGCCCCTGCTTCTTGAGGGTCCGCTGGGCCTGCTTGCGGATGTCGCCGTCCATGTTGGGCAGGATGTGGTCCAGGTATTCGACCACGGTCACGCTGGCGCCCAGGCGGTTCCAGACCGACCCCAGTTCCAGCCCGATGACGCCGGCGCCGATGACGGTCAGCCGCTTGGGCACTTTGGACAGGGCCAGCGCGCCGGCGGAATCCACGATCATGCGGCCATCCACCTCCACGCCCGGCAGTGCGGTCGGCTCCGAGCCGGTGGCCAGGACGATCGCGTCCGTGATCAGGGTCATGTCGCCGCCGTCATGCAGCGCGACGCCCACCTCGCCCGGCTGATCGACCCGGCCCATGCCGCTTATCCAGTCGATCCTGTGCTTTTTGAACAGGTAGGCGATGCCGTCCACGTTGGCCTTCACGACGTCGTCCTTGCGGGCCATCATCGCGGCGATGTCGGGGCGCACGGTGCCCGTGATCCTGATGCCGTGATCGGCCGCCTCGTGTCTGGCCTGTGTGAACAGATGCGAGGAGTGCAGCAGTGCCTTGGACGGAATGCAGCCGACATTCAGGCAGGTCCCGCCCAGGGTCTTGCGCATGTCCACGCAGGCGACCTTCATGCCCAACTGGGCGGCACGGATGGCGCAGACATAGCCGCCGGGGCCGCCGCCGATCACGACCAGATCATAGGGGTTCTCGCTCATCGGGAAGGGTCCTCCGTTCGGTCACGTGCGTCGGGGTCGTCGCGGGCGCGCCGGGAAACGCCTGCGCGGCTGCCTTCATCTTTCAAGGCCGGACCCGGAACGTCGGACACCGATCGCCGGCGCGATCCGGGGGCACAGTAGAACGGGGTGCTCCGTCGCCGGGCACCCCGTGGGTCGGGAGGGCTACATGTCCAGCAGGATGCGGCGCGGGTCTTCCAGGCATTCCTTCATGCGCACCAGGCTGGTGACGGCTTCCTTGCCGTCGATGATGCGGTGATCGTAGCTGAGCGCCAGATACATCATGGGGCGCGCCTGGATGGAGCCATCCGGCATGACCACCGGACGCTGTTGCGTCTTGTGCATGCCCAGGATGGCGGACTGCGGCGGGTTGAGGATGGGCGTGGACATCAACGAGCCA
>CAYFTQ010000123.1:0-7537 GCA_964346035.1 uncultured Roseospira sp.
GGGACGATGGGCAACTTTCGCCAGGTGGATCGTGAGACCGGATTTCTGCTGCCGGCGCCAACGATCCGGCCTGGATCGCCGCCGACCTGCTCAGCCAGGCCGAGCATGACACCGCCGCCCAGGCCATCCTGATCACCGATGACGATGCCTTTGCGGCGCGCGTGCGCGAGGCGGTGGACGGCCACCTGGCCACCCTGCCGCGCGCCGCGATCGCCCGCGAAAGCTGGACCAGACACGGCGCCATCATCATCGTCGGCGACCTGCTTGCGGAAGCGCCGGCCCTGGTCGATCGGCTGGCTCCGGAACACCTGGAATTGGCTGTCGACGAGCCGGATGCGCTGGCGGCGCGCGTGCGCCATGCCGGCGCGATCTTTCTGGGGCGGTTCACACCCGAAGCCGTCGGCGATTATGTCGGCGGCCCCAACCACGTGCTGCCGACCTCGCGCGGGGCGCGCTTCTCGTCCGGTCTGGGGGTACTGGACTTCATGAAGCGAACCACCCTGCTGGGCTGCGACGCCAGCGCGCTGGCCACCATCGGCCCGGCCGCCGTGACCTTGGCCGAGGCCGAGGGACTGGGCGCGCACGGGCTGTCGGTGGCGTTGCGGCTGAACATGCCGCGCCCGGGGGCGGCCCCGACGGGCGGAAACTGAGGCCGTGGTGGCCCCGGCCTCGCGCGCCGAAGGAGACGGCAGCGACGGCTTCGGCCCGGACCACCGCCTGAGCGATCTGCGCCTGGACCAGGCCACCCTGACCCGACGCGCGCCCGAGGTGGAACACGAGCGCGCCGTGGCCATCTTCGACCTGCTGGACGGAAACCGTTTTCGTCTCCCCGGCACGGACGGCCCCTACCTGCTGCGCCTGGGGCTGGAGGACGACCGCCTGGTGCTGGATGTGCGGACCCAGGACGACCGGCCGCTCCATCGCTTCCTGTTGTCCACGCGGCCGTTCCGGCGCCTGATCAAGGACTACGGCATCGTCTGCGACAGCTATCAGGGGGCGATCAAGTCGGGCGCGCCACCGTCGCGCATCGAGGCCATCGACATGGGTCGGCGCGGCCTGCACAACGATGGCGCGGACCTGCTGAAGGAGCGGCTGGCCGGCAAGGTCGACATCGATCACGACACCGCCCGGCGGCTGTTCACCCTGATATGCGCCCTGCACGGGTCGGGGTAGGGCCGGTGGCGCCCGTCCTGCCGCTCATCCGCGCCAAGGGCGAGCCGATCGGCACGGCCGCGCCGGCCTCGCTGCCCGGAGCGGTCCTGTTCGCCTGCACGCAGAACGCCTTGCGCTCACCCATGGCGGCCGGGTTGATGCGGCGCCATCACGGCACCCGGATATGGGTCGATTCGGTCGGCGTGCGCCCGCGTGAGCGCGAGACCGACGGCTTCATGATCGCCGTCATGGACGAAATCGGCATCGACCTGACCCGGCACCGCCCGCGCGCCTTCGAGGAACTGGAAGACGAGAACTTCGACGTCATCGTCTCGCTGTCGCCCGAGGCACAACACAAGGCCGTCGAATTGACCCGGACCATGGCCTGCGAGGTGCTGTTCTGGAACACCTTCGACCCCTCGCTGGTCGAAGGCAGCCGCGACGCGCGGCTGGAGGCCTACCGCGCCGTACGCGACGAACTGGAGCGGCGCATCCTGGAGCGGTTTCCGGTCCCCCCGATGGGCCGGCCATAGCCGTCGGCGGGAGACGGTATCACGCCGCCGCACCCGCAGGATCGGCTAGTCGTCGGCGCGTTGCAGGCGGAAGCCCTCGGCGCAGAAGGGGGTGCCTTCGCTCCAACCCGGTGCGCGATCAGGGCGGGTATCGAACATGCCGCCGTCCGACACACAAACGCACCGCAGCGTCTGGCAGGCCAGGCGCAGGCTATCCGCCTCGGACAGACCGTTCCCCCCGGCGGGACCGGCCGCGCCGTCGTCGGCGCAGGCGGCCAGCGCGATCAACAGCAGGCCGGCGGCAGGTGCGGCCAGGGCACGGAACGCGGCGGACAACGGCATGGGCGGGCCTCTCCCGGCGGCGCGAGGGACAAGCGGCGGTGTCCCTTGCTCATAGCATGGCCTCCCGCGCCCCGCCAGACCCGCCGGCCGCGCCGGCAATCGCCGGTCCAAGTGGCGGACAGCGTCCCGGGATGGCGTTGCCGATGCTGCAAGCCAAGCCACCTTGAACCGGTCTCTGGAACCGCTGATGATGCGCGCCCTTTCCAGCCGCTCCGATCGATCGTGCCGTGACCCGCTCCGCCGCCCCACAACCGGATACCGCTCCCGCCGGCGCCCCTGATCCGGGCGCCGCCGATCCAACGCCCGGCCGGGGCCGCTGGATCGTCATGACCGCCTGCATCGCCGAGGTGCTGACGATGGTCGGCGTGTTCGCCTTCGCCGCCCTGTTGCCGAGCTTCATGGCGGAGTGGACGCTGTCGAGCACAGAGGCCGGCTGGATCGGCGGCATCGTCTTCGCCGGCTATGCCCTCGCGGCGCCGGTGCTGGTGGCCCTGACCGACCGCGTGGACGCGCGCCGCGTGTTCATCGCCGGGGCCGCCCTGGCGGGAAGCGCCAACCTGGCCTTCGCGCTGTGGGCCGATGGCTTCTGGAGCGCGCTCGCCCTGCGCGCCCTGGCCGGGGCCGGGCTGGCCGGCACCTATATGCCCGGCCTGCGCATGATGGTGGACCGCCTGCCGCCGGCGCGGCGCGTGGCGGCGGTGCCGCTCTACACCGCCTCGTTCAGCCTGGGCAGCGCCGCGTCCTACATGATCCCGGGCCTGGTCGCCGATCTGGCCGGCTGGCGCGTCGCCTTCGCGGTCGCCGGCGCCTGCGCCCTGACGGCGGCGCTGCTGCCGCTGTGGCTGCGGCGGTGCCGGCCCGAACCGCCGCCGGCCGGCGCCGCCGGGGCACAACGCGGCGCGCTGCTGGATTTCCGCCCGGTGTTCGCGCAGCGCGCCGCCATGGCCTATATCCTGGGCTACGTCGCGCACATGTGGGAACTATTCGCGTTCCGGGCCTGGATCGTGGCCTTCCTGGGCTTTGCCGTGGCATGGCGGGCCGGTGCCCACGCGCCGACCGGGGATTGGGCCGGGGGCCTGCTGGCCCCGTCCAGCGTGGCCACGCTGGGCGCCCTGGTGGCCATGGCCACCAGCATCGGCGGCGCACGCTGGGCGACACGGCACGGACGGGCACGCATGACACGGCGCTACATGGCCGTTTCGGCGGCTTTGGCCCTGGCTTTCGGTTGGCTGGCCGGGCTGCCGTATCCGCTGCTGGCGCTGGTGGCGCTGGTGTATGCGGGCCTGATCCAACTGGATTCCGCCGCCCTGACGACGGGCGCGGTCGAGACCGCGCCCCCCGGCCGTCGTGGTGCCACCCTGGCGGTGCATTCCCTGCTGGGGTTCGGGGCCGCCTTCCTTGGTCCCTTGATGTTCGGGGTGACGCTGGACGCCGCCGGCGGCCAGAACGAGCCGGCGGCCTGGGGGCTGGCGTTCGGCCTGGTCGGCCTGATCGGACTGCTGGGCGTGCCGGCGATCTCGCGGGCCGTCAACGCCGAGCGGCGGCCGCCCCGAAGTCATTGCCCGCGATAGACCGGGCAACCGCTCCCGCCCTGAACGACAGGCCCGGCCCGGCCCAATGAAAGCGGGTGACCGCCTCCGCCTGACGAAAAAATCGCTTGAAAAGAAGACTGTCTTGATCGGAAATGGCGGCCGCGAGTCCCCTGACGGTTGGGGACGGCTGGATACCGGGGTGGCCCGAACCCATATCCGGTCGCACGGGCTCGACGCGCGCCTGCAACCCGGATCAACACGGGTCAGGGCCGCCGGCGGGGTCCGCACAACTCGGGCCAAACGATGCCCGCGCCGCACCCCGGCGCGATTTGTTTGAGCGATACGTTTCAAAGAAAAAGGGAGGACTACGACCCATGACCACCATCAAGACCGCCGCCCGTTTCGGTGGTGCCGCCGCCGTTGCCGCGGTCCTGGCCACCACCACCATTGCCAACCCGGCCGAGGCGCAGGACCGCGTCCGCTGGCAGATGACGATGGGCTTCCCCTCGACACTGACCGCCCTGGCCGACACCGCCCCCTGGGTCGCCGACATGGTCAACCAGATGTCGGGCGGCTCCATGACCCTTCAGGTGTTCGAGCCGGGCAAGCTGGTCAAGGGCACCGAGGTGTTCGACGCCGTTTCGCAGGGCAAGGTTGATTCGGGCTATGTCTGGGCCGGCTATGAGATTGGCAAGCTGCCCGCCTCGGCCCTGTTCGGCGCCCAGCCCTTCGGCCTGGAGCCGATGGAAATGATGGCCTTCATGCTGGAGCATGGCGGCCAGCAGATGATGGAAGAGATCTACGCCGAACACAACATCATGCCGCTGTACTGCGGCACCATCAGCCCGGAGGCCGCCGGCTGGTTCACCTTCCCGCTGGAAAGCCTGGACCAGGTCAGCGGCATGCGCATCCGCTTCGCCGGCCTGGGCGGCGAAGTCATGCAGAAGATGGGCGCCGAGGTCACCTTGCTGCCCGGCTCCGAACTGTTCGAGGCGCTGGAGAAGGGCGTCATCGACGCCACCGAGTTCTCGCTGCCGACCGTTGACGAGCAACTCGGCTTCTACAAGGTGGCCAAGTTCTACCACCTGCCGGGTTGGCATCAGCCGTCCACCAACCAGTATCTCTACATCAACATGGACAAGTGGAACGGCCTGAGCGAGGCCCAACAGGCCATCCTGCGCGGCGCCTGTACGGCCGGTGTCGCCAAGTCGGTGGCCCGCGCCGAGGGCCTTCAGGGCGCCGTTCTGACCACCTTCATCGAGGAACACGGCGTCACCGCCGTGCAGTTGCCCGAGCCGATCCTGATGGAACTTCAGGAAAAGACCGACGAGGTGATGGCCGAATTCTCTGAGAAGAACGAGGACTTCGCCAAGATCTGGAACGCCATGAAGGCCTTCAAGGAAGAACACAAGAGCTGGAAGGAACTCGGCTACCTGCCGCGTGACTGGATGAGCAAGGTCGAAGGCGAGTAGAACCGCCGCGCGACCCTGATCCAGCGACCAAGAGACGCCGATCCCCGTGCCACGGGGGTCGGCGTCTCGCGTCGCGCGCCGGCCTCGGACCACCGCCAAGGCCCGAGGGCGTTCCACGCGTGAGGAGTCCGGCTCATGAGCGAGAGCCCCGCAGCCACCCCGGGCGCCAACGACGACGGCACCGGCCCCGACGGCCTGCCGTATGACCCCAAGCTACCCAGAACCCGGATGAGCAACCTCATCGACCGGGCCATTCTGGCCATAGGCAACACCGCGTCGTGGATCTGGGTGCTGCTGATCATCGGGATCATCACCAACGTCACGATGCGCTATGTGTTCGGGCGCGCCACCGTGTGGTTGGAAGAGCTTCAACTCTATTTATTCTCCATCGGTTTCATGGTGGGACTCAGCTACGCGCTGACCTGGAACCGCCACGTGCGGGTGGATGCCCTGGCCGACACCTGGAGCGCCCGGACGCGCGCCTGGGTCGAACTGCTCGGCATGCTGTTTCTGCTGCTGCCGTTCTCGATGACCATCCTTCTGGAAGCCATCCCCTACATGATGACCTCGATCCGGTTGGGCGAGGGGTCCCCGTCGCCGGGCGGCCTGCCCCATACGTGGGTCCTCAAGTCCTTCATCGTCTGGGGCTTCGGCCTGATCTTCCTTGGCGCCCTGGCCCGCATGCTGCGCTGTACGGCGCTGCTGTTCGGCTGGCCGCGCCCGATCTGGAACACCTGACCCCCGATGACTCCAGACCGAGAGGCCGGATCAACCGGCCCGGGTTTTCCGCCGCCAAGGGAATAGTGAGGCGCCGGCCCCGCATCCGTAAGGGCGCGCGCGGGCGGCGATCTGCGGGAGAGAGACACCGTGTTCGAGTACGAAATTCTGGTCATCATCCTGCTGGTCAGCTTCATGGGGCTGATCTTCACCGGATTTCCGCTGGCCTGGGTTCTGGGTGGAGTGTCCTTTGTCTTCATGGTCCTCAGCCTGATCCTGCTGAACTGGTTCAACATCGACACCTATTTCCTCGACGACTGGGGCGACTTCGCCATCATCGTCGATCGAATATGGGCCCAGATGCAGAACTGGGTCCTGGTGGCCCTGCCCATGTTCGTCTTCATGGGGTTGATGCTGGACCGCTCCGGCGTGGCCGACAGGCTGATGGCCAATTTCACCAAGCTGTTTCGCGGTCTGCGCGGCGGCCTGGCCCTGACCGTCATCATGATCGGCGTGCTGCTGGCCGCCTCCACGGGCATCGTCGGCGCCTCGGTCGTGCTGCTGTCCATGCTGGCGCTGCCGCCGATGATGGAGGCCCGCTATAGCAAGAGCCTGGCCACCGGCGTGGTGGCCTCGTCCGGCACCCTGGGCATTCTCATCCCGCCGTCGATCATGCTGGTCATCATGGCCGACCAGCTCTCGCTTGCCGTCGGCGACCTGTTCATGGGCGCGGTCTTTCCGGGCCTGATCCTGGGCGCGCTGTATGTCGGCTATGTCATCCTCGCCGCGCTATTGAAGCCCGAGTGGGCGCCCGCGCCGGAAAAGGCCGAAGAGGTCACCTGGTGGGACGTGCTGGGCGTGGTGTGGTCGATCGTGCCGCCCTTGCTGCTGATCCTGGCCGTGCTGGGGTCCATCTTCGCCGGTATCGCGACGCCGACGGAGGCCTCGGGCATCGGCGCCCTGGGCGCCACCGTGCTGGCCCTGGCCAACGGCCGCCTGACAGTGGAGGTGCTGCGTCGGGTCTGCCGCGAGACCATGCTGACCACGGCTTTCATCTTCGGGATTTTTCTGGGTGCGACGGCGTTCGCGCTGGTGATGCGCTCGCTGGGCGGGGACGAGTTCATCGGCGGCCTGCTGACCGGGCTGGATGTCGAGCCCTGGGTCGTTGTGGTCATCATCCTGTTCGTGGCGTTCATCGCCGGCTTTTTCCTGGACTGGCTGGAAATCAGCCTGATCATCCTGCCGCTGGTGGCGCCGGTGGTGGAGGCGCTGGGCTTCGACCTGATCTGGTTCACGGTGCTTTTCGCGACCACCCTGCAAACCAGCTTCCTGACGCCGCCCGTGGGGTTCTCGCTATTTTATATGAAGGGCGTTGCGCCGCCGGGCATCACCATCAAACACATCTACAAGGGTGTGATTCCGTTCGTTCTGCTTCAGATCCTGGGCATCATCCTGGTGTTCCAGTTCGAGGATCTGGTGCTCTGGCTGCCCGACCAGATGTACTGACCGGGAACCGCAACCGGCCCCGGTCGGCGCCGACGCGCGCCGTCCGGAGCCGGCACGGTCTCACAGGACCGAGAGCATGCACGACACCAGCGGGTGGCGCACCACGTCGCGGTCGGTCAGGCGAACCAGGGCGATGTCGTCGAGCACCTCCAACCGCTGGGCGATGTCCGTCAGCCCGGAGACGCCGGGCAACAGGTCGCTCTGGTCGGGATCGCCCGTTATGACCATGCGCTAATGCCAGCCCATGCGGGTCAGCAGCATCTTGATCTGGCCGTAGGTGCAGTTCTGCGCCTACGGCCAGATC
>CAYFTQ010000124.1:0-7519 GCA_964346035.1 uncultured Roseospira sp.
ACAGCCGTGATCGGGAGAATGGACTGGCGGGCATGGTGCCGGGCATGCCGGCCCGGGTTCGCCGCCCCGCCCGGTGCCGAAATCCGCGTTGATGATGGCCAGCATGTCCTCCGCCGAGATGCCGAATCGCAGGACCATCGGCACATTGAACACGATGGCGTCGGGCCTTGCCAGCACGGCCTGGCGCATCATCTCAAGTGCATCATCCATCTGGCCGCGCTTGCCCCGGCCGGCGTCGAACGCCAGCATGGTGGCGTGCAGGCCCCATTCGATGGCGCCACCCTTGCGACTGCGCGACAGCGCACCGGATAGCCTGAACAGAAAGCGCCCCAGTGGCCCGAGGCGATCGAGGTGCTGGCTGGAGTTGTCAAGGACGAACGTAACGTCCTTGAGGGCAAAGCCCTTCTGGTGCACCGTATAGACCCAGGCCGGCCCGATGTCCCGCCAGGGCAGGACGATCCCAAGATGGGACATGTACAACCCCTGGCCCGAGATCTCCAGCAGACCCCGTCGGCGCCCACGCACCCAGGCCACCAGCATGATGGACAGGCACAACCCGAAAAACAGCAACGCGGCCAGACCCAGGACCTGTTCGACCGGACCGCCCTCCAGCATCATCAGGACGGCGCCAAGCATCAGGAAACCGCCACCCCACCAGAAGAAGAGCTTGAAGGCCAGACCGGCCCGAAACCGGATGGGGCGGGACAGGCCGTCGCGCCGGTATTGCTCGATCGCTTTCATTCGCCGCCCCCCACGGTTCGGCACCGATCGGCGCCGATCGGCGCACGGGCCGCAGTGTCGGCCCCTGATCTTTTCTACACCCGCGCGGCCAGACGCTCCAGAGGTTCGACACCGGCGATGTCACCCAGCGAAGCCAGCGTCGGCGGGGTGGAGAAGATGCGCTCTGCCACCCGCGTGATCGCTGCCGGGTCCACGGCCTCCAACTCGGCCAGCACTTCCGCCATGGGCACCGGCCGGCCATACACCAGCATCTGGCGGGCAAGCTGTTCACACCGGCCGCTGGCGCTTTCCTGCCCCATCAGCAGGCCGGCGCGCAACTGGGCGCGAGCGCGGGTCACCTCCTCGGCATCGACCCGCCGACGAACCTTGTTGATCTCGTCACACAGCACCGGCGTCAGGTCGCCGGCGTCGTCCGGCCCGGTGCCGGCATAAAGTGTGAACAGACCACCATCGACGTAGGAACTGGCATAGGCATTGACGGTATAGGCCAGCCCCCGCTTCTCACGCACCTCCTGGAACAGGCGCGAGGACATGCCGCCGCCCAGCAGCATGGCCAGCAGGATGCTGGCGTAATAGTCCGGGTCCTCGTAGGAAACGCCATCGAACCCGAGCACAACATGCACCTGTTCGACGTCGCGGGCCTCCCGGAACTCGCCGCCGGTATAGCGCGCCGGCTGGCCCAGGGCCGGCGGGCGCGCGTTGAGAGCATTGAAGTGATCCAGCGCAAGATCCACCAGCGCGTCATGGTCGACCCGCCCGGCGGCCGCGATCACAAGGCGATCGGGGCTGTAGTGGGTATGCTGGAACCCACCGACGGTTTCGCGGTCCAGCCCGCGCACGCTGTCCACGGTTCCCAGGACAGGCCGGCCCAACGGTTGGTCGCCATAGGCGGTGGCCTGGAAGTGATCGAAGACGATGTCGTCGGGCGTGTCGATGGACTGGCAGATCTCCTGCACAACCACGCTCTTCTCTCGCGACAGTTCCTCGGGATCGTAGACGGAATGCTGAAGAATGTCGGCCAGCAGGTCCACGGCCAACGGCAGATCTTCTCGCAACATTCGCGCATAAAACGCTGTATGCTCCCGCGAGGTGTAGGCGTTCATGTGACCGCCGACATCCTCCATCTCGACCGCGATGTCGAGCGCGGAACGCCGTCGCGTTCCCTTGAAGGCCATATGTTCCAGCATGTGGCTGACCCCGTTGATGTCCGCCGGTTCATGGCGGGCACCAACGTCGGCCCAGACGCCGACGGCCAGGGTCTCGATCGTATCCATGGCGTCGGTCACCACGCGCAACCCCCCGGGCAGGCGGGTTTGGCGGACGCCGCCGGGATGGGTGACCGGATCGGACCCGGCCGCGAGTCTGGTTTCGGACGAGGGGCGCGCGCGCTTCATGACTACTCCGGACAGGGGGGCTCGGCCCTTCCCGAACAGAAGGTCACCATATCGTCTTCCCGTGCCACAGCGCGTGGGCCGGCGTCAATCGGCACGCGCCGACGAGACATCAGCATGCGTCAGGCCTTCGGTCGGGCCGACCGCAGCAAGGCGGCCAGACGGGCGAAGCGAGGGTTGGCCGAAAGGTCCGCGACCGGCACGGTCAGCCGGCGGCGCCAGTTTGGGTGCTCCTCCACCGTGCCCGGGACGTTGGCCTGATCCAGTTCCCCCAGAGCATCCTCAAGCTGCAACAGCAGGATCAGACTGGGTGTGCGCGCAATGAACCCATAGACGGCATCCGCCAACCCTTCGGGCGGTTCGCCGCCCGTCTCGGGGTCGTGGACCGGGCAGCCGGCATGGGCCAGCGAGCCCAGAATGCGCGCCCGGTCTCGGTCGCGGGCCGCCACCTCGCCGGCGAAGGCATCCGGCGTCGGGAACAGGTCGATGGCGTTCTTGACCCTCAGGTCGTGGCCGGTCCAGTAGCCGCGCAGCGTGGGAAGATCGTGGGTTCCGACAGCAACCGCCGCCTTCTCGGGGTACGCGTTGGGCGCCTTCAGGGTGTCGTCCGGGTGGCGCTCGAAATAAAACAGCCGATAGGACAGGATGTTCTCGTCGCCCATGCGCTCGCGGAATCCTTCCGGCACCGTGCCCAGGTCCTCGCCGATCACGACGCATTGCTGACGGTGGCTTTCCAGGGCCAGCACCGCCAGCATGTCATCGAAGGGATAGCCCACATAACCACCTTCGTGCGCGGGCGTGTCATCGGGAATCCAGAACAGCCGCATCAGGCCCAGCACGTGGTCGATGCGCAGCGCACCGGCGTGGCGCATGCCGGCGCGCACCACCTCGACGAAGATGTCATAGGCGCGTTCGCGCAGCCGCACGGGATTGAGCGGGGGAAAGCCCCAGTTCTGGCCCTTCAGGTTCATGGGGTCGGGCGGCGCGCCGACGGCCACGCCTTCGACCACCAGATCCTGGTTCATCCAGATATCGGCGCCCGTGGAATCGGCCCCCAACGCAAGGTCATGGTACAATCCGACCGGCATGCCGGCAGCGCGCGCCGCACGCGCGCAAAGACCGAGTTGGCGGTCGGCCTCGAACTGAAGGTATTCGTGAAAGGCGATGCGCCCGGCGTTGTCCGCCTCGAAGCGGCTCACTGCGGGATCATCCGGGGACTGATATTCGGCTGGCCAGTGCGCCGCAGACGGACCCAGGTGTCGGAAGGTCTCAGCCAGGGTCTGGTGAACGGCGAACAGGCGCAAGGGTCGCCCGCGCGCGGCACGGAAGGCCTGAAATGCGCGATCCCTCTCCGTGTCCTGCCCCAGATGGCAGGCGGCAAAGGTCTCGTACAGCGCCTCCAGCAGGGGCGCCTTGAGCGCCTGCACGCCCTCGTGGTCGATCAGCTCCTGCCCGGCCAGGACGTCACGGCGCGCCCGGGTCTCGGGATCGGCAAGAGTCTTCTGAACAGCCGGCGTTTCGGCCACCTCCGGCACGCCGGGCACGTGGATGTAGAGCGGATTCAGGAATAGCCGACTGCTGGGCGAATAGGGGCTGGCGTGCCTCGGTCGGGTCGGAAACAGGG
This sequence comes from uncultured Roseospira sp., assembly GCA_964346035.1. GTDB lineage: Bacteria > Pseudomonadota > Alphaproteobacteria > Rhodospirillales > Rhodospirillaceae > Rhodospira. The sequence goes on from CAYFTQ010000124.1 coordinate 3,757, forward strand.
CGTGCAGCGGGTTTATTCCGACCACACCGGCGTCTTCGGCGCCGCTGGTTTCCACCAGCGCGCGCAGGTCGGCGAAATCGCCCATGCCCCAGTCGTTCTGGCCGCGCAGGGCGTAGACCTGCACGGACGGCCCCCACAGACGCCGCCCTTGCGCCAGAGCCGGCGGCAGATAACAGCGCCAGGGTGCGACGATAACCACGACATGCGCCGGTTCAGCGCCCGGAACCGAGAGTTCAAGCTGGTGGTAGCCCCACGACAGCGCAACCGACAGCCCCAGCGACAGACGGCGGTAGGCCGTCCCCTCGACGGTCACTTCGCCAACCGCATGAACCGCCGGGTCGGCCAGGGTCAGGGACCCCTCGACCGGCTCGTCGGGCGCGCCCTCGGCCACCAGACGCCAGGTCAGCGCCCGCGAGCAGCCGTCCGCCGGCACGGACAGCACCAGCGGCAGTCGGTCCAGACCTCCGGCCTCGCAGCGCAGCACCAGGCAGGGTGGCGCAAGCCGGGTCCAGGTTTGCGCTTCCAGGCCGGCCAGGGTGGCGCCGGCCTCGTTGTCGGTGGCCGCCGACAGACCCATGCCGCCAAGGAAGGCCCGCTTCGTGCTGGCCGGCACGGTGGCATGGGTGCCAAAGGCATCCCAGTATTCCGGAGACACTCCGGCACGCCGGGACAGGGCTTCCAGCTCGTCTTGATCACTCATGCCGTGCTCCGTACCGGACAGCAGGGGACAGGCGCAAAGGGAGATGCCATCAGGCGCGCGGTCACGGCGCTTCGGGCTCGGCTATCAGCGACGCGCGCCGGAACAGGGCCAGCGAGCGCCCGCTCATGAGGTAGGCCGAGCCGTCCGCCAGCGGCGCGCTATTGGCCAGCCCCAGCCCGATGGCCGAATCCAGTAGTGGCAGCCAGCCCCCGCCGGCGTCATCGAGGGTCGGGAGATGACACGGCAACGGGTCCACGGCCGCGTTCATGTATATGAGAAAGCTGTCGTCGTCCTGAGGCTCGCCGACAGCGGAGAGATAGACGCGCCCGGCCTCGCCACGCAACAGCAAACCGACAAAGCGGGTCTCGCTGTTTTCCCAATCGCTGACCTGACGCTCTTTGCCATCTGGGTTGACCCATTCGGAATCGACGATGTCGGTGCCGGGAATCGGTTCGGCGCGAAGGAACCGGTCGCGCCGAAAGACGGGATGCTGAAGCCGCAAGCGGATCAGCCACGACACCAGGCGCGTCAAACGCTGGTCCTCGACCGAAATATGATCCCAGTCCAGCCAGGAGATTTCGTTGTCCTGACAATACGGATTGTTGTTGCCTTTCTGCGAATTGCCGAACTCGTCACCGGCAAGCAGCATGGGCACGCCTTGCGACAGCAACAGGGTGGCCAGCATGTTCAGGCGCTGACGCAGCCGCAGAGCGGCGATGGTGTTGTCCTGCGCGGCCCCCTCCACGCCATGATTGCAGCTGTAATTCGCGTTGGTGCCGTCCCGGTTGTCCTCATTGTTGGCGCGGTTGTGCTTGCGGTCATAGGAAACGAGATCGGCCAGCGTGAAACCGTCATGGGCGGTGACAAAGTTGATACTGGCCCACGGCTGACGGCCACTATGGTTGAATACATCGGCCGAACCGGTCAGGCGGCTGGCCAGATCGGGCACCTGTCCCGAGTCGCCGCGCCAATAGCGCCGCACGGTGTCGCGATAGCGGTCGTTCCACTCGGCCCAGCCGGGCGGGAAATGGCCCAGTTGATAACCGCCCTCGCCCACGTCCCAAGGCTCCGCGATCATCTTGACACGCGACAGCGTGGGGTCCTGGCGGGCGGCGTCCAGAAAACTGGCCTCGCGGTCGAAATGACCCATGTCACGGGCCAGCGCGGTGGCCAGATCAAAGCGGAAGCCGTCGACGCCAATCGCCTCGACCCAATACCGTAGCGAGTCCATAGCCAGTTGGACGACCCGATGGTGCCGGAAGTTCAGCGTGTTGCCGCACCCGCTGGCGTCCATGTAGTAGCGCTCGTTGCCCGGCACGAGACGATAGTAGCTGGCGTTGTCGATGCCACGATAGCAGAGCATCGGCCCCAAATGGTTGCCCTCGGCGGTGTGGTTGTAGACCACATCAAGGATGACCTCGATGTTGGCCTCGTGCATGGCGCGCACCAACGACCGGACCTCTTCCACGTCATCACTGGCAAGGTAATCCCCGTGAGGCGCGAAAAAGTTGAGCGGACTATACCCCCAATAGTTTCGCAGCCCTGCCATGGCCAGATGACTGTCATGAACGAAGGACTGCACCGGCAGCAGCTCGATCGCCGTGATTCCCAGCGCACGCAGATAGTCCGCCACGGCCCGGGCGGACAGGCCCGCGAAGGTCCCTCTATAGCCTTCGTGAACCTCGGGATGACGAATTGTGAAGCCGCGCAGGTGCAGTTCGTACAGTATGGTTTCCGACCAGGGATGACGCGGACGCCTGGGATCGTCGTCCGGATGCACCCGGCCGAGGTCTTCCATGACGCGGCCCTTCAGCATGGTCGCGGCATTGTCCCGCGCGCAGAACGACAGGTCCCCGCGCGGGTGGCCGACCTGGAAAGAGAAGTTCGGTCCGGTCCAGTCAAGGGTTCCCGCCAGGGCGCGGGCATAGGGATCGACCAGCAGCTTGTTCGGATTGAACCAGTGCCCGCGTTCCGGCCGGAAGGGCCCATGAACCCGATAGCCGTACAACTGGCCGGGTTTCAAACCGGGAACGTAGCCATGCCAGACCTCATCGGTGAAGCACGGCAGATCGGCGCGGGTCTCCCGCCCGGCGGCATCGAACAGGCAGACCTCCACGCGCTCGGCATGGGCCGAGAACAACGCGAAGTTCACGCCCCGCCCATCCCAGAAGGCGCCGAGCGGATGCGGATGCCCGGGCCAGACGCGGACATCGGACGAGCCCATGACGATTTTCAGGTCTCCCTATTTTACCGGCCGGCCGCACCCCTGTGATGGCGCCGGGCCGGGGCCCACGCCAACCGTCTCACCGGACATCCGCGCAGGCTCTCGTTACAGGCCGTCGTTCTCGGCGGTGGCGTCAGAGCCCATCACCAGGCGGTGAACGCCCCGTATGGGAATGCGCGCCCAGGCGGGCCGATTGGCGGTTTCGTAACCGATCTCATAGAACGCCTTTTCCAGCGTGAAAAGCGACAACAACGCCTGGAATGAATCCGGATCGCCCGGCACCGATGGACAATCACCGATCGACTCCCGGTATCCGTCAAGGAACGTCTCGGTGATCTGGCGTTCCCACGACTCGACAACCGGCGCCAGCGCGTGGCGGGCGTCGTCCTGCACCTGATCGCGCGTGAACAGGGCCGCCCAGCCGGCGTAGTTGAACGACCGCACCATGCCGGCCACATCCTTCAGCGGCATGTGTTTCAGGCGCCGCTGGTTGACGGCCCGCGCCGGCTCGCCCTCAAAGTCCAGGATGTAGATGTCGTCCTTCGCCACTACGAGCTGACCAAGATGAAGATCGCCATGGAAGCGGGTCTTGATCAGGTCCGCGCCCTCCGGCAGCGCCCGTTCGATAACGCCGTCCACCCTGTCCCAGTTGGCCAGCAACGCCTCGGTCAGGGCGCGGGTCTCCTCGTCCAGGGTCTCCCGGGCGCGTTCCAGCGACCGGCGGGCGGAGGCGGCCTCCACCTTGACCTGATCCAGCCACAGCCGGCGGTCCTCTGGCGCCACCGGCTCCGCCTGGAATGCGAGGTCGTCGGTCTCGATGGCAAAGGCCCGGTGCAGTT
>CAYFTQ010000125.1:0-7467 GCA_964346035.1 uncultured Roseospira sp.
GGCCATCTCGCGCAGGGCGTGCTGGGCCTGGGCCACCGCCATGCCGTAGCCGGGCACGATGATGACCTTGGAGGCGTTCGACATGATGAAGCTGGCGTCCTCGGCGCTGCCCGGCTTGACCGACTTGTCGCCGCCGGCACCGCCTGTCGCCGCGGCGCTTTCACCGCCGAAACCGCCCAGGATGACGTTGAAGAACGAGCGGTTCATGCCCTTGCACATGATGTAGGACAGGATGGCGCCCGAGGAGCCCACCAGCGCGCCGGCCACGATCAGCAGGGGGTTGCCCAGCGTGAACCCGATGCCGGCCGCCGCCCAGCCCGAGTAGCTGTTGAGCATCGAGATCACCACCGGCATGTCGGCACCGCCGATCGGGATGATGATCAGGAAGCCCAGCGTGAAGGCCAGGATGGTCAGCAGGGCGAAGACGGCATAGCTTTCGGTGGCGCAGAAGATCACCAGCAGCACCAGCAACGCGATGCCCAGGCCGGCGTTGACCATGTGCTGGCCTTTGAACACCACCGGCGAGCCCGAGACCAGGCCCTGCAGCTTGGCGAATGCGATCACCGAGCCGGAGAAGGTGATGGCGCCGATGGCCAGGCCCAGCGACATCTCGATCATGCTGGAGACCGGAATCTCGCCCACCGCCGCGATGCCGTAATTTTCAGGCGTCAGCAGCGCCGCCCAGGCCACCAGAACGGCGGCCATGCCGACCAGCGAGTGGAACGCGGCCACAAGCTGCGGCAGCGCGGTCATGCGCACCTTTCGCGCCACCACGGCACCGACGCCGCCGCCGATGGCCACGGCCAGCGCCATGGGCAGATAGTTGACCACATTGGGGGCGATCAGCGTCGTCAGGACGGCGATGCCCATGCCGATCATGCCCAGCAGGTTTCCCTGCCGCGCGCCCACCGGCGAGGACAGGCCCCTCAGCGCCAGGATGAAGCACACTGCGGCGACGAGATAGGCCAGCATGGTAAGACCCGAAGTCATGGCTCGCCCTCCCTATGTCTTTTTCTTCTTGAACATGGCGAGCATGCGCTCGGTCACGATGAAACCGCCGAAGATGTTGATCGACGCCAGCAGCACGGCCGCCAGGCCCAGCCAGCTCGCGCTGGTGAACTCGGCCGGGCCGGCGGCAATCAGGGCGCCGACGACGATCACCGACGAGATGGCATTTGTGACGCCCATGAGGGGCGAGTGCAGGGCGGGCGTGACGCTCCAGACGACATAGAAGCCGATGAAGCAGGCCAGCACGAAGACGGTGAAAAGCCACCAGAATTCGCCGACGTGACCGCCGCCGCCGGTGCTCAGGGCCGCGCCGGCGACCTGCTCGGCCAGGGCCTGGGCGTTCTCGGCCAGCGTCCCGGCCTGTTCGGCCAGGGCGTCGGCCTGGGACGCAAGGGGATGCGTTTCCGTAGCCATGGGTTGCCTCTATCCTCTAGTTCGCGCCGTCGCCGGCAAGCCGGGGGTGAACGACCTTGCCGTCATGCGTGACGCAGGTGCCCTTGACGGTCTCGTCCTCCCAGTTGAACGAGAAGGTCTTGGCCTCCTTGTCGAACATGGGGTTGAAGAAGTTCAGCAGGTTCTTGGCGAACAGCGGGCTGGCATCGGCGGCCACCCGGCTGGGCAGGTTGGGATAGCCGAGGATCTTGACCCCCTCGACCTCGATCAGCGTGCCGAACTCGGTCAGCTCGCAGTTGCCGCCGGTTTCGACCGCCATATCGACGATGACCGAGCCCTTCTTCATGGAGCGCACCTGTTCGGCCGTGACCAGCTTGGGGGCCGGGCGGCCGGGGATGAGCGCGGTCGTAATCACGATGTCGGTCTTTTTCAGAACCTCGGAAATGACCTGCTTCTGCTTCTCGAAGTACTCCGGCGGCATTTCCTTGGCGTAGCCGCCTTCGGTCTCCGCTTCCTTTTCCATTTCCGCGTCCACGGTGACGAACTTGCCGCCCAGGCTTTCCACCTGCTCGCGCGTGGCCGGGCGCACGTCGGTGGCCTGAACGGCGGCACCCATGCGCTTGGCGGTGGCGACCGCCTGCAGGCCGGCGACGCCGGCCCCGAACACCAGAACGCGCGCCGGCGGCACCGTGCCGGCGGCCGTCATCATCATCGGGAAGGCCCGGGCGAAGGCGTTGGCGGCCTCGATGACCGCCTTATAACCGCCCAGGTTGGCCTGTGAACTCAGGATATCCATGGACTGCGCGCGGCTGATTCGCGGCATCAACTCCATCGCGAAGGCAGAGACGTCGGCGGCGGCAAGCCGGTCCACCATGTTCTTTTCCGTGAGCGCGTTGAGATGACACATCAGAGTCGCACCGGACTTCATCAGCCCGATCTCGTCAGTGCCTTCGTCGGCGGTCATGGGGCGCTGGATCTTCCAGACCAGATCGGCGTTGCCCAGTGCGCTGGCGGCGTCGGGCGCGATGCTGACACCCACGTCCTTGAGCATATCGTCGGTGATGTCGGCGCCCAGACCGGCGCCGGTTTCCACCACCACCTCGACGCCCAGACCGATCAGCTTCTTGGCGACCTCGGGCGAGATCGCCACGCGAGCCTCGTCGCTCCGGCGTTCCTTTGGTACGGCGAGTTTCATGGATTGAGACCCTCGATCAATCAAAGAATGGCAGAGGACGGCTCGGGCGAGGACCGCGCCTCGGGCGCCGTCGCCAAGCCTCCGGCCCCGGGGGAGCCGAAGGGTCCGATGGGCCGAGCCGGCGGCCTCCGTTCAAGTGGAACGGCGCCCGCATCGGCGGCAGCCGGAGGGGTCCGCCCCTCCGGACGTCGCGGGACCCTAGCCGATCACCACGGCAAAGGCCACCATTTCACGGCCGGTCCGGCGCGATTGGCCGGTTCGGCGCGGCGCGCGGCCCTGGCCCTGCTGGCCCTGGCCGCCCTGGCGACCGCAGCTCCGTTCGCCGGGGCCGGGGCCGACCCGACGCCTTCCCCTGATGATGGCGCCGGGTCCCGCCTTGACCTGCTGTACGATGCCCGCTTCCTCGGCCTGCCGGTCGGGACCATGGCGGTCCACCTGACGCAGGCCGACGGGCGTTATGCGGCGGAGGTGAATGGCCGCGCCTCCGGCCTGTACTGGGCACTCAAGGGCGTGCGCGCCCACCGCAGCGTGCGCGGCCGGGTGGCCGCGCCAGGGCACGATGCCGATGGCCAGGACGAAAGCGCCCTTCCCCTGAGGCCGACGGTCTATCGCGACGCCTTCCTGGAATGGGACGACGCCGCCGATACGATCGTGACCTTCAGCACCGAGGACGGCATCCCCAGCGTCACCCGCGAGGGAACCATTTCCGACCGTGTTCCTTTCGAACAGCGGCCGGGCACGATCGATCCCATCACCGCCATCCTGATCGCGCGCCAGCGTGTCGCGGAGTCGGTCCGGGCCGAACGCCGCGACGCGATGCACATGGTGTTCCCGGTGCTGGAGGGCAAGTCGCGCTATGATGTCACCGTTCGGGTGGAACCGCCCGTCCGGATCCACGCCGCAGGCCAGCCCTGGCGGGCACGGCGGGCGGTTGTCAGCTTCGAGCCGATCGCCGGGTTCAGCGAAAATCACGCCGCCGAATTCCGCGAGGGTGTCGTCCGGATCGCATTTTCCGATCACGTTGATGCGATTCCGATCCGCATCGACGTTGACCTGGGGTGGGGCGGGTTCAACCTGATCTATCGGGGCCGCTGCGGCAGGGTTGACGAGCCGTGCCCGCGCAACGAGGTGGACACGCCCGACACCCAGTGACACGCCGCCCGCTTGCGGGACCGTCCGGACCGTGGTGGCGACCAGCGTTCCGACGCAGTGGACGGTTGATCCCGGCGCGCCATCCACACCCCGGCCCGCGCCTTCGCCCGCGCCTTCGCCGTGGTCAGGCGGCGGGGGCGGGTGGTGGCCCCTCAGCGTTCCATCGCGGCGTCCTGGTCGAGGGTGGCGTCCATGGCGCTTGCCGGGGCAACCGCCGCCGACAGAAAGTCCAGCACGCGGCGCCGGACCGTCTCGCTGGGCAGACGGTTGAACAGGGCCATCAAACGCAGGGCGTCGCTGCTGAGGGAGTCGTCATCCCCAGGTGCGGCGCCGATCTGGGAGCCGCGCTCTTTCATCAAGGCATCATCCATGTCATGGAAGAAAAATGAAATGGAAACGCCGAGGTGATTGGCAATGTCAAACAGCCGAGAAGCCGAAACGCGGTTGGTGCCCCGTTCATACTTCTGCAGTTGCTGGAATGATATTCCGATCGAATGCGCCAAGTCCTGCTGGGTCTGACGCAACATGGCTCGTCGCAACCGAATACGCTCGCCGACATGAATATCGACGGGATCCGGCCCCTCTCCCCTTGCCACGATCCGCTTCCTCCTGCTTGAAAGTTCGGGTCCCAGGCCCGACCTTCCGGTCACAAAACCAAACGATTTCCCCTCGAATAATAACACCCATAGAGAAGTGTTTCTTAAACGAAAGTTCAATCTACCGATTCGCCCCACGTATCGCAAGCGATCGTATACAATTCTACCGGTTTCGGGTCACGGGCGGGGGCTGGGTGTCCGAGCCCGGAGGCAGCCGGTCACCCCAATGATTGACCGGCTGCACCAAAAAGCGGAATGCGCACGAACGGATCGCCGGGTTGCGGGCCGCGTTGCGCTGATCCCTGTGAAATGCCTGCCTGTCTCGCGGGGCCTGGCCGGTAACCTGTCGCCGATCGGCACCGGGGCATGATACGATAAAGCGCATTAACTTTGGTGCGTTTGTTCCCCCGGGGCGGGTCCGATCTCGTCGCCAGGGCGTAGGCCCACCCGGGTATGGCGCAACGGGAGTTCGGGGACCGGGGCACCCCAACAAGGGGGTATGGAGACGCGCGGGAACGGCAGACGTCACGGACGCCGTCGGGTCGGGTCGGGACGCCGATGGGGCCAGTCGGTTTGCCCCGGAGTGGCTCCGATCCCGGCGCCATGCAGGAGGCACAAAAGCCCGCAAGCCCGATCAGTGGGCGTACTGGTCGGCCAGGCGAGACAGCATGAACGCGCCGGCGCCGGCATCCGTCGTCAGGCAGGCGGTTTCTGTCGCCGATACCCCGGCGACGAAGGCGGCGATCCGTTCGACGGCCTCGGCATCGTTGCGATGCTGGGCCAAGCCCTGAAGCCTTACGGCTTCCAACAAAAGTTCCGCCGTCTTGTTGGCCAGAACGCTGATCTCATCGGTTTCCTTGGACATCCGTGCCCCCCTTCGTCATCTGCTCAGGTCTTGAACGGGTCGCGTTGGCGATCCGCTCCTTTTCCCCCCTCACGCTTATTTGAGACGAACCGTAAGATGCCGCGCGACGACAAAGCTATCCCGGACTGGGATAAAACTTTTATTGACCGCTGGCGCAAAGCGATTACGCGGGAATTTGGGTCCGGAAAGGTGGCGGCCCATCGTCTCGCCCAGGTTGGGCTGAAGCCGGCCACGGTGAAGGCCTGGCTGGCCAACCAGGGGGGGCGTCCGACCATCGCCAACCTGTGCCTGGTGGCGCGAGCGGCGCGCGATCCGTCTTCGTTCATGGTCGAGGTGTGCGGGGAAGAGCCGTGGGCGCTGGAACTGGGCGTCGCGGTTCAGCGCCGTCGCCTGCGGTCGGCCAAGACCGCGCTTGATCGCTGGGTTCATTCGGACACACAGAATGCCGGCGCCGCGCTGCGCGCGCTGACGGGTCCGCCGCGCGGGTATTGGTTCATCACGGATAACGGTGTCATGACCAACCGGGTGTCCTGTCCGGAGCAGGCTGCGACGGCGCTTCTGGACGCGGACCTGAACGGCGGAGCCCGCCGGTCGCCGGCCCTGGCGACCGGTCTGGGCGAGGCGGTGGACACCGCGCTGTCCGATCTGGGCTGGATTCTGATCGAGGAGACGGCCGACGACCCGCTGATCGTCCGTTGTCATGCCATTCGGGTCAGCGACCGCGCCGGCGCGGCGCTGGCGCGCTGGTTACAACAGGACTGGCCGCAACAGGAACGCAGCGCCCGAGGGGTTGTCGTGCGCACCTTCCTGACCGGCTGGGTCGATCTGCCGTGCGCCACCGCCTATCAGGTGTCGGCGGAACTGGACCGGTTGCGCATGGTGCGTGCCCACGCCCGCGCGCGGGGCGGAGCATCATCGTCCGGGGATGTCGGCGCCGGCGGGCTGATGTCGGAGCGCCTGGCCCTGGAGCAGGCACCGGCGGAGGCGCGCGATCTGCATCGAATCTGGAGCGAGACCGGCGGTATCCTGGATGAGCGTCTGCTGACCGCCATGGATTCCCAGCGCGGTCTGGAGACCGCCTGTATCTGCGGTGTCCGCGGGTCTCGCCTAGCGGTGTCTTATGTCGGGCCGCGCCTGCGCCTGCCCGAGGGCCTGACGCGCGAGCGCGCCCTTGGCATGGACCTGCTGGAAATCCATCCAGAGCGCGGTTTCGGTGCCATGGTCGCGGCCCATTACGCAGTGTGCGCGCACGAGAGGCGCCCGATCGTGCATCACGTCTCCGTCAATCGCCAGCGCGACTATCGGCGGATTGCGCTGCCGTTGTTCAACCCGTCGGGCCGGTCCATCGTCGCCGTGATAGGGGTGTCGAATGCGCGCCTGCCGGCGCCGGCGCCGTGATCCGATCGCGGCCCGTGCCGCCGTCCCATCCTAAGGCGTCGGCGGGGTCAGGATGAAGGCGTCCGGGTCGGGGCGGTCCTTGCGGCGTTGCGGCATATCCGGGCGCCGCGTTCCGACATGGACGAAGCCCACGATATGGTCCCCGGTCTCCAGCCCCAGGTGGGCCTTGATGCGATCACTGTAGGCCGGCGGGCCGGTCATCCAGACGGCGCCATAGCCCATGTCCGCGAACGACGCCTGGATGACATAGGCCGCCAGGCCGGCGGTGACCACCTGTTCGACCTCGGGGACCTTGGGGTGCTCGCGAGGGCTGGCCGCCACGATGATCAGCAGGGGCGAGCGCAGCGGGCCCTCGCGGCGCTTGGCGATGGCCGTCTCGTCGGCCTCGGGGGTGTCGGCGAGAAGGTCGGCAACGAAAGCCTCGCTCAGTCGTTCCTGGTCCGCCCGGCGCAGGATCAGGAAGCGCCACGGCCGGATGGCGCCGTGTTCGGGGACAGCGACGGCGGCGCGCAGGACTTCGGCGATTTCGTCGTCGCCGGGACCTGGTTCGCTCAGGTGCTTGGCGGAGGTGGACTGACGGGCCTGAAGGCGGTTCACGAGCGGTGTCAAGGGATCGGGCTCCTGGTTGTTCGGTGGCGAACGGTCGGGCGGGCGGCCGCCGACATGGACCTGATGTGGTTGCGCGGGGGTCCCGGCGCCATCCCCCCGGGGACCGTCCCGGGGGCCGTCGCGCCCGCGCGCCGGCCGGCTCCGGGGCTGGCGAGGATGGCATCATGACGCGGCTGTTCCCTGTCTTGACGGTGGCTCTGTTCCTGTTGCCGGTGGGCGCCGGGCTGCTGGGGACGCTGCTGCCGTCGCTG
>CAYFTQ010000126.1:0-7458 GCA_964346035.1 uncultured Roseospira sp.
ACCAGCGTGGGCACCAGGCCCTTCGGCATGAAGATCATGACCACCATCATGATGGCGCCCAGGATCAAGTGTTCATAATCGGCGAACCCGGCCAGGATCTGAGGCAGGAGGGTCAGCACGGCGGCCCCGATCAGGGCGCCGAAGGTGGACGCCATGCCGCCCAGAACCACCATGGTCACGAACAGGATGGAGTGAAAGAAGCTGGCCTTGTCGGGGGTGACGAACTCGGAGAAGTGCGCCGACAGGCTGCCGGCGACCGAGGCGATGACGGCTGAGATGACGAACACAAGAACCTTGTAGCGGGTGGTATCGACGCCGGCCACCTCGGCGGCGACCTCGGCCCCGTGCAGGCCGCGCAGGGCACGTCCGACGGGGCTGTCGATCAGGTTCAGCGCCAGCCACACGGTCAGCACCAGGAAGCCGGCCACGATCCAGTACCAGATCTGGCCGCCGTACAGTTCCACGCCGGCGACCTCGATGGCGGGCACGTACATGCCGTCGGGGCCGCCGGTCAACCACGCCTCGCGGCTGAGCACGATGTTGATGATCAGCCCCACGCCCAGGGTGGCCATGGCCAGATAGTGCCCGGACAGCCGCAGGATGGGGCGCGCGATCAGATAGGCCAGCAGCCCCACGCCAAGCGCGCCCAACGGCATGGCCAGTGCGCCGTGAAGGCCGTAGCGCGTGGTCAGGATGGCCGACGCATAGGCGCCAAGGGCGAAAAAGCTGGCGTGCCCGAGGCTGATCTGGCCGGCATAGCCGATCAGCAGGTTCAGGCCCACCACCACCATGGCGTTGATGCCCAGCGTGATGGCCACATCGTACTGGTAGTTGTTGGCCAGCAGCAGCGGCAGCACCAGAATCACCAGCACCAGCGCGCCCATGCCGCCGATGCGTTCCGAGAACAGAAGCTGGGCCGGGCTGGCGCGTGTTCCCAGGCGCCGGGTATAGGTCTGCTTCTTGCGGTGCTTGCTGTAGCCGGAAGGCCGGATATCCGCCATGATCGCCTGCTCCCGCCGCCGTCAGACGCGCTCTGTGCCGCGCTTGCCGAACAGGCCGCTCGGCATCACGAACAGCACGCCCAGGATAACCAGGAAGGCGATGGCGTCCTTGTAGTCGGACGAGATGTAACCCGCCCCCAGGCTCTCGATCAGGCCCAGAAGCAGTCCACCCACGATGGCGCCCACACCGCTGCCCAGCCCGCCCAGGATGGCGGCCGCAAAGCCCTTGAGGCCAAGGATGATGCCAACCTCGAAGTTGGTGGCGGTGATGGGCGCGATCAGGATGCCTGCCACCGCGCCCAGCAGCGCCGACAGGCCGAAGCTGAGCAGCAGCACGAAGTTGACGTTCACGCCCATCAGGCGCGCGGCAAGGCGGTTGTGACTGGTCGCCAGGATGGCCTTGCCCAGCAGGGTGTAGGCAAAGAAAAGTTGCAGGGCGATGACGATGAACGCCGTCACGCCCAGGATCCAGAGGCTTTGCGGCATGATGGTCGCGCCCAGGATCTCCAGCGGCTGATTGCCCGAGAACGTGGGCAGGGCATGAAGCTCCTTGCCCAGGGTGACGCTGGTCAGCCCGCGCAGGAAGATGCCGGCACCGATGGTGATGATGATCAGGGTCACCACGTCGGCGTTGCGCGCCGGCTCGATGGCCAGCTTTTCCAGCGCCAGGCCGACCGCCACGGTCAGCGCCACGGCACCGGCGATGGCCAGCGGCAGGTCAATGCCGCCCGCCAGCAGCGCCCATGTCACCATGCCGCCCAGCATGACGAATTCGCCCTGCGCGAAGTTGATGACGTGGCTGGCGTTGTAGATCAGGGCAAACCCCAGCGCCACAAGGGCATAGATCGCGCCACTGGTGATGCCGGCGAGGGTGAACTGGAGCAACTCGACGAGCGCGGGGGGCATGAAACGATCCGTTTCGCTCAAGACATCGGGACGGCGCCCGGCGCCGACCCCGCAACGGGGCATCAAGACGGTGCCCGGCGCCGACGCCGGGACGGGTCCAACAGGCCCGCCGGCGGCGTCGGCGCGGGTTGGGCCGGCCCTAGTTGACCAGGACCCAGTCGCCATTCCGGATTTCAAGCATGCGGAAGGCACTCAGGTCCAGACCCAGGTGATCATTCGCGCTCATGTTGACCTCGCCGGCGGTCCCTACGAAGCCCGTTGTGCTCTCCAGGGCGTCGCGAACGGCGGCCGGGTCGGCGCTGCCGGCGGCCTCCAGGGCGGCCTTGTACAGCATCAGGCCGTCATAGGCATGACCGCCGAAGGTGGAGACGGAGCCGTCGCCGTGCCGGGCCTCGTAGGTGGACTTGTAGCCCATGACGATCGGCCGCTGCGAATCGCCGTCGGGCAGTTTTTCGGCCACCAGCAGGGCGGCGGCCGGCAGGCGCACACCCTCGGCGGCGTCGCCGGCCAGCTCGATGAACTTCTTGGAAGCCACGCCGTGCGACTGGTACAGCGGCACGTCCAGGCCGATCTGGGCGAAGTTCTTGGTGACGATGGCCGGACCCTGGCCGAATCCGGGATTGACCACGGCCTGAAGGCCCTCGGTGTTCCTGATCTTGGTAAGCTGGGCGACCATGTCGGTGTCGGACGGGCCATAGGTCTCGTCGGCGACGATCTCGACGCCGTATTCGGGCGCCACCTCAAGGCACTGCCCGCGCATCGATTTTCCGAAGCCGCCGGTGCCGGAGATCATGCCCACCTTGGTGATGCCGCGGGCCTGCATGTCCTCGAAGATCTTGGCGCAGGCCATCCGGTCCGTGTGCGGGGTCTTGAACACCCACGGCTTGACCGGGTCGATGATGGAGACGCCGCCGGCGAAGGAAACGAACGGAACCTCAGCACGTTCAACCAGCGGGATGACGGCCATCGTGGTGCCGGTGGTGGAGCCGCCCAGGATGACGTCCACCTGGTCTTCCTCCAGCAGGCGCTTGGCGAAGGTGCGCGCCTTGTTGGCGTTGGCGCCGGTATCATAGTGAACCAGTTCAAGCTGGCGCCCGACCAGACCGCCGGCCTGGTTGATGCGGTCGATGTACATCTCCAGCGTTTTCAGCTCGGGGTCGCCCAGGAACGACGCCGGGCCGGTCACGGCCAGGAACGAGCCGACGCGGATGGGATCGTCCTGCGCCTGGGCCGGCGCCGGCGCGGTCACGCTCAGGCCGACGGCCGCCAGGGCCAGCGCGGCGATCGAGGCGCGGCGGGTGAATCGATGCTGCATGGATGTGTCCTCCCCTTTATAAGGTGGCGTGCTGCCACCTGTGTCTTGTTCTCGCGGCTGGCCGCGACGCCTGCGGGCGCGGGCGCGGGCGCGAGTTCCCGCGGCGCCGGTCTGGTCCCGTTGGCCGGCGACCGCTCTGGCAGCCTACCCCATGACAGTTACAAATGAAACTTTAACCGTCGCGAGTCGTGGTCCGCCGGCCCCCTGTCGGACCGAAGCTTAACGTGCTGCCGCAAGGACGCAAGAGAGGCCGTCAGGAGCCCGCCGATCAGGCCGGCGGCGTGCCTCGCAACACCTGGTCCAGGGCCTCGCGCGCGGCGCCGAATGCCTCCACGCTATGCTCATAGGCGTCGCGGGCATCGGCATAGCGTTCCACCGCGTCGGTGCGCACACCCTCGCCGAACAGCCGCACATGCCAGCGCTCGCAGGCTTCCAGGTTGCGGTCCGCGATCAGGCGCCGGGCCATGTATTCGCGCGCCGCCGCCTGCGTCGACGGCTTCAGCGCGTCATAGGCCGGCACCGCGCCGGCGGCGAAGTCGCCGCGCAGCAGGTCCCACATCTCGGCCCAGTCCTCGCGCGCCTCTCCGGGTGCGACGGGCCGATAGCCATAGCGGGCGAGAACGCTTCTGCCGCCGGAAAACAGCCGGTTGGGCAGTTCGGGCACGGCGGCCGGCGACGGGACGGCGGCGGACATCATGGCGGCGGGTCCTTCTGAAAACCGGGGGCGCGACGACGCACCGGAGCGCCGGAGCGCCGGAGCGAACCCGCCCCCTACGACACCTGGGCGACGGTCTCTCCGGCCTCATAGCCCATGCGCATCTCATAGTCCGGCTCGACGTTCGCCGGCATCTCCAGGCCGCATTCCTTGAGGCGGCCTTCCAGAAGCTCCATGTACTCGGCCTGAAGCTCTTCCGGCGTGCGGGTCTTGATGCCGTAGTCGTAGTACTTCCGGAACATGGCCGAGGCTTTGGCACCCTGACTGGGGCGACCATAGAATCCCAGCCCGATCTTCATGAACTTCTCCACCCTGGACTGGCAGATTTCGCGCGCCGCCTCGCCGCCGAACTCGATGTTGCGCTTGGTGGCCCAGACGCCGAACGCCAGATGCCCGTGTTCCTCTTTGTGGATGCGCACGTTGACGCGCGCCCAGGGCAGGTACGAGCACTCCCGGTACTGGCCCAGGAAGGCCACGGCCGCCGGCGTCACCACGGTGGAAAACAGGCCGACATCGTACCAGTCCTCGAACCAGGTGGACCAGTTCTCCTTGCGGAAACCGTTGATGACGTTGACCTTGGCCGGGTCCGGGTTGTCCGGGTTCTGGACCAGTTCCTGGATGCGGGTATCGACGTCCACGCCCAGGTCCTGCATCAGGTTCCAGACGTAATAGCCGTGCCCCATCTCCTCCATCACCTTCTTGGACAGGCGATAGGCTTCCTCCGGCCGGGGGGCGAAGCGCATGTTCTCCATCACGCGCTGGCCGCCGGCGTATTCCGAGTCGCCCTGGAACGACATCAGGTTGAGCAGAAGCGCCTTGTATTCGTCGGGCAGGGCATCGCCCTTGTCATAGGTCTTCCAATTGGGCATCGCTCGGGCCTCCCTGGGGTCGGTTCTCAAGCGCACAACGGCACGCCGGAAGTGACACACATTTCTTGTTTAAAGAACGTTTAGTGTAACGCTTTAAGGATTGTCAATCGCTTTCGGCGCCTGCGGCAAGCCAGGGAAAGGCCGCGCCGATCGGTCCTGTGGACCTGCTTTTTCTTTTTTTTCAAGCCTCTGTCTCAACGCGGCGGGGGTCCTGGGACAGAGCCCCCAATCACTTTCAGGTTTTTGCGTCGCGGGCTGACATGGCGTAACATGTCCAGCGGTGGAGCCGGCCCCTGCGGCGCCCGCCCCCGTTCCAGAGCCAGGACATCCCGCCATGACCCCCTGCCGCCAACTGGAGGATCGCCTCGGCGCCCTGCTTGAGGCCGTCCCGCTGCGCGCCAAGTCTCTGATCGTCACCATATATGGCGATTCCATCCTTCCCCACGGCGGCAGCGTCTGGCTGGGTAGCCTGATTCGCCTGGTGGCGCCGCTGGGGCTGTCGGATCGCATGGTGCGCACCGCCGTCTTCCGCCTGACGCGCGACCATTGGCTGGTGGCCGAACCGGTCGGCCGGCGCAGCTATTACGCGCTCACGGCCGAAGGCCGGCGCCGGTTCGAGGCCGCGCACCGGCGTATCTATGCGCTTGATCAGGCACCCTGGGACGGGCGCTGGCTGCTGGTGCTGGTCGGCGCCCTCCCGCTGGACACCGACCAGCGGGACGCGCTGCGCCGCGACCTGCTGTGGCAGGGGTTCGGCACGCTGGCGCCGTCGGTACTGGCCCATCCCGGCGGCGACGAGGTCGAGGTGCGGCGGAGCCTGGCCACGCTCGGCCTGGGCGAACAGGTGGTCGTGATGCGCGCCGAGATGCACGCGCTGACCGACCCGGCGGCCCGGCTGGCGCTGGTGCGCGGCTGCTGGGATCTGGACTCCCTGGCGGCGGACTACGCCGCCTTTGTGCAGCGATTCCGCCCCGTCTGGCGCGCCCTGGAAGCCGCCGGCGGCAGCTGCCCACCCGCGCGGGCCTTCATGATCCGCACCTTGCTGATTCACGACTACCGCCGGGTGCTGCTGCGGGACCCGACGCTGCCGGACGCCATCCTGCCGCCGGACTGGCCGGGCGCGGCGGCGCGCCTGCTGTGCCGCAACCTCTACCGCGCCACGCAGGCGGCGGCGGAGGCCCACATCATGGCCACCCTGGAAACGGCAGACGGACCGCTGCCCCGGGCCGCGCCGGTGTTCTATGATCGCTTCGGAGGCCTTCTGGACAGCGCCCCCGCATGATATTCGTTCGCCCAGCATCGTACCTGATCCCAGCAAGGAGACCGCGCCATGGACGCGCTGGAACCGGCCGCCAACAGGTCTGCCGAGACCGCCGACATCCCCGCCCTGATGCAGGCCATGGGCCGGCGCGCCCGCGCCGCCGCGCGCGTGCTGGCGACCGCGCCGACGGCCGCCAAGGATACCGTGCTGACCGCCGCCGCCGACGCCCTGATGGCCGAGATCGACACCATCAAGGCCGCCAACGCCGAGGATGTCGGCGAGGCCGAGGCCAACGGCCTGGCGCCGGCCCTGATCGACCGCCTGCGCCTGACCGACGACCGCATCACCGCCATGGCCGAGGGCCTGCGCCAGGTGGCCGCCCTGCCCGACCCGGTGGGCACGGAGCTGGCGGCGTGGGACCGCCCCAACGGCCTGCGCATCGCGCGCGTGCGGGTGCCGCTGGGGGTGGTCGGCGTGATCTATGAAAGCCGCCCCAACGTCACCGCCGACGCCGCCGCACTGTGTCTGAAGGCCGGCAATGCGGTCATCCTGCGGGGCGGCTCGGAAAGCCTGCGCTCGGCCGGCGCCATTCTGGGATGCCTTCTGGACGGCCTGGACACCGCCGGCCTGCCCGCCGACGCCTGCCAGATGGTGCCCACCCGCGACCGCGCCGCCGTCGGCGCCATGCTGCGCCTGAGCGAGCACATCGACGTCATCGTTCCGCGCGGCGGCAAATCGCTGATCGAGCGCGTGACGGCCGAAAGCCGGGTGCCGCTGTTCAAGCACCTGGAAGGCATCTGCCACACCTACGTTCACGCCGCCGCCGACCTCGCCAAGGCCCGCAGCGTGGCCCTGAACGCCAAGATGCGCCGGCCCGGCATCTGCGGCGCGACCGAAACCCTGCTGGTGGACCGCGCCCTTGCCGCCGAGGCCGTGCCCGCCCTGGTCGCGGACCTGCGCGAGGCCGGCTGTGTCGTGCGCGGCTGCGCCGAGACCCAGGCCCTGGCCCCGGCCGGGTCGGTCACGCCGGCCACCGAGGCGGACTGGGATACCGAGTACCTGGACGCCATTGTGGCCATGAAGGTGGTCGGCGATCTGACCGAGGCGCTGGCGCATATCGCCGCCCATGGCTCCGACCATACCGACGCCATCCTGACCGAGGACGCCGGCGCCGCCGAACGCTTCCTGACCGAGGTCGATAGCGCCATCGTCATGGTCAATGCCTCGACCCAGTTCGCCGACGGCGGCGAGTTCGGCATGGGCGCGGAAATCGGCATCGCCACCGGCAAGTTGCACGCGCGCGGCCCGGTGGGCGTGGAGCAGCTCACCACCTTCAAATACCAGGTGCGCGGCAACGGCCAGACCCGGCCGTGATGCGTTCCCGCCCTACC
>CAYFTQ010000127.1:0-7361 GCA_964346035.1 uncultured Roseospira sp.
GCACGCGATAGGCGCGGATCATCATCAGGGCGCGGATGGAATCGAGCGTGCGGTCCCGCACCTGTTCGGCGGTGTAGAGCCCGTTGCGTCTGCTGGCTCCGGCCGGCGTTTCCGTGCCGACCGGCTCGCGCTCCGGCGCGACAGGGGTTGCGGCCTCGGGATCGAGCGCGCCTATGATGCCGTCGCCCGCCGGCGCCCACGAGGGACGCCGTTCGGCTGCCGGCTCTTCGGTGCCCTCGCCACGCAGGTCGTCGAAGAACGCCCGCCAGCCGGCATCGACGCGGGACGGGTCGTCCCGGTAGCGGTCGTACAGCTCTGCGATATAGGCGGCATTGGCGCCGGTCAGGAAGGATGTCTGGGCACGCAGGTCAAGCGGGGTATCCATCGTGGTGCGGCTGAACGCGGTGTTGGCACCGCGTTCCCTTCTGTTTCTGGCCTGGGTCGGGCGTGGACAGGCGTGGTTCGGGCAAGGCGCAAGGGGCTCCATCGGGCTGCGAGGTGGTGGCGGCCTGGTCCGGGGTCCCGCCGCCCTGCCTGGTTGGACCGCGCTCCGACGCCGGCATTCGGCGCGAGCACGGGACCCGTGTTGTTGCACTCTCGTGACCCAAGAATAGGCGCCTGCAGGCCCGCGATCCAGTATGGACTGTGGCACGGTTACAAGATCCGCCGCCGCGCCCATCATGCCGCGCCAACCAGTCCGTGTGCCAGGCCATCCGGGAGGCCGGCGGCGTCTTCCTGCTGGTCTGCAAACAAAGGCCAGCCACAAGCCCCCGTGGGCGCGCCCGGACACTGTCGGCCTGGGCAGCCTGACGGACACCCCCTGACGGACACCCCCTGACGGACACCCACGGCCGGGGGACAGTCCCGGGAAACGGCTGGCCGGGTGGTCCCCGCGTTGCCGGCCTCACCGGCCTTTGCTAGAGTGCCCCGTTCATGGATCGGGCGCGACCCGGCTTCGCTGGCGGGCCCGCGCCTTCAACGTTTTCTTTCAGGCGATATGCAACCGTGACATCTCCCTCTGACCCCCCTTCGGACTTCGGCATCGCGCCGGTCACCATCGAAGACGAAATGCGGCGCAGCTACCTCGATTACGCCATGAGCGTGATCGTCAGCCGTGCCCTGCCGGACGTGCGCGACGGCCTGAAGCCGGTGCATCGACGCATCCTGTACGCGATGAACGAGAACGGCTATACCCACAATAAGCCGTTCCGGAAATCGGCCCGTATCGTCGGTGACGTGATGGGCCAGTATCATCCGCACGGTGACCAGGCCATCTATGACGCGCTGGTGCGTATGGCGCAGGACTTCTCCATGCGCCTGAAGTTGATCGACGGCCAGGGCAACTTCGGCTCCATGGATGGCGATAGGGCGGCGGCCATGCGCTATACCGAGGCCCGCCTGTCCAAGGCCGCGCATGCCCTGCTGGAGGATATCGACAAGGATACGGTCGATTACCAGCCCAACTACGACGAGAATTCGGTCGAGCCGGTGGTTCTGCCGGCGCGCTTTCCCAACCTGCTTGTCAACGGCGCCGGTGGTATCGCCGTGGGCATGGCGACCAACCTGCCGCCGCACAATCTGGGAGAGGTCATCGACGCCTGCCTGTGTCTGATCGACCATCCCGAGACCCGCGACGAGGACCTTCTGGAGATCGTCACCGGGCCGGACTTCCCCACCGGCGGTCAGGTGCTGGGCAGGGCCGGCATCCGCGCGGCCTATCTGACCGGGCGCGGCAGCATCATCATGCGGGCGCGTTGCGACATCGAGACCATGGCCCGCGACCGCGAGGCCATCGTGGTCACCGAAATGCCCTATCAGGTCAACAAGGCGGCCATGATCGAGAAGATGGCCGAAATGGTGCGCGACAAGAAGCTGGAGGGCATTTCGGACATCCGCGACGAATCCGACCGTCGCGGCGTGCGCGTGGTGATCGAGGTCAAGCGCGACGCCCAGGCTGACGTGGTGCTGAACCAGCTCTACCGTTTCACCGCCTTGCAGACCTCGTTCGGCGTCAACATGCTGGCGCTCAACCAGGGCCGGCCGCAGATGCTGACCCTGTCGCAAATCCTGAAGGCCTTCATCGCGTTCCGCGAAGAGGTCATCCGCCGGCGCACCATCTTTGAACTGGGCAAGGCACGGGACCGCGCCCATGTGCTGGTCGGCCTGGCCATCGCCGTGGTCAACGTTGATCCGGTGGTGGAGATGATCCGCAACGCCCCGGATCCGCAGACCGCCCGCGAGCGCCTGATGGCGACGCCCTGGCCGGTGGGCGAGGTGGCCCCCATGGTCGCGCTGATCGACGAGCCCGGCCGCGGTGTGGTCGATGGCTGCTATCATCTCTCAGAGGCGCAGGCCCGCGCCATCCTGGACCTGCGGCTGCACCGTTTGACCGGCCTGGAGCGCGACAAGATTCACGAGGAGTTGCGCGAGATCGGGGCGCGCATCGAGGAATACCTGGCCATTCTGGAGTCGCGCGAGGCGCTGTTCGCGGTCATGCGCGGGGAACTGGCCGAGGTGCGCGAGGCTTTTGCCACACCGCGCCGGACGGAACTGCTGGACGTCGAGTTCGAGGTCGATGACGAGGCCCTGATCGCGCGCGAGGACATGGTCGTGACGGTCACGCGCACGGGCTATATCAAGCGCGTGCCGCTCTCGACCTATCGGGCGCAGCGTCGCGGCGGCAAGGGGCGCTCCGGAATGGCGATGCGCGACGAGGACTTCGTGACCTCTGTGTTCGTTGCCGGCACTCACGCTCCGCTGTTGTTCTTCTCGTCGGCCGGCATCGTCTACAAGCTGAAGGTCTATCGCCTGCCCCTGGGCACGCCGCAGGCGCGCGGCAAGGCCATGGTCAACCTGCTGCCGCTGGGCGAGGGCGAGGCCATCTCCACCGTCATGGCTCTGCCGGAGGACGAAGCGACCTGGGGCGACCTGGACGTCATGTTCGCCACCGCCTCGGGCAATGTGCGGCGCAACAAGCTGTCGGACTTCACCAACATCATGGCCAACGGCAAGATCGCCATGAAGCTGGAGCCGGCCGATTCCCTGATCGGTGTGCAGACCTGCTCGGAGACCGAGGACGCCCTGCTGGCCACGCACGCCGGCAAGTGCATCCGCTTTCCCATCGGCGATGTGCGGGTCTTCGCCGGGCGCACCTCCACGGGCGTGCGCGGCATTCGCCTGGACCGGGGCGACCGTGTGATCTCTCTGGGCATGCTGAACCATACGGACCATGACCCGGCGACGCGCGCGGCCTACCTGAAGCGGGCCGCCCAGATGCGCCGCCGGCCAGAGGATGAGGACGGCGAGATTGATCACGTGCCCGACGTGGAGGCCGAGGCCGTGGAGCCGGGAGCCCTGTCCGAGGAGGAGTTCGAGCGCCTGGCCGAAGCCGAGGAATTCATCCTGACAGCGACCGAGAACGGCTTCGGCAAGCGAACCTCGTCCTACGAGTACCGGGTCACCGGGCGCGGCGGCAAGGGCATCGTCAATATCGACACCGCGCCGCGCAACGGCAACGTGGTGGCGTCTTTCCCGGTCAAGGCCGACGACCAGATCATGCTGATCACCAACGCCGGCCAGCTCATCCGCATGCCGCTGGACGATGTCCGCATCGCCAGCCGCAAGACCCTGGGCGTGCGGCTGTTCAGGACCGGCGCCGACGAGGCCGTGGTTTCGGCCGCGCACCTGCCGGCATCGCTGGTTGGCGCCGAGGAGGACGACACCCCGGACGACACCAATCCGGCCCCGGGTCAGGACCCTTGATGGCGCCGTTGAAGGGGCCTTGCCCGTGCCGACGCGACGGGGGCCGGCCGCACGAACACCATTCAAGCGTGGGCGCATCGGCATGACACATACCCGGCACGTCGGGCTCTACCCTGGCACGTTCGACCCCGTGACGATCGGCCACCTGGATATCATCAGCCGGGGCACGCGGCTGTGCGACCACCTGATCGTGGCGGTCGCGGTCAATGCCGGCAAGGGACCCATGTTCTCGCTGGACGAGCGGGTCGGCATGGTGCGCGATTCCATCAGCGAACAGGGGCTGGACAACACGGCCAGTATCGACGTGCGCCCGTTCGAGACCCTGCTGGTTCGGTTCGCGCAGGACATGGGGGCCACCACGATCCTGCGCGGCCTGCGGGCGGTCTCGGATTTCGAATATGAATTCCAGATGGCCGGCATGAACGCCCGCCTCAGCAATGCCGTTGAGACGGTTTTCCTGATGGCATCCGAGCGCTCACACTTCATCTCGTCGCGTTTCGTCAAGGAGATCGGCCGCCTGGGTGGCGATATCTCGGATTTCGTCACCCCCAGCGTCCATGGACGGCTTCAGCAACGCTTCGCCGAGCAGGCGGCGGGGTAATGCGGTCGTTGCCTGAACGAACGACATTCGACGGCCGGACGGCGCGCCTTTGGGGTCGCGTCCCGACGCCGGCCTGAATACACCATGGCATCATCATGACATCGGTGCCGCAAAGCGACGTCTGGCCCCTGCCCCTGGCCTGACAATGACACGTCAGGGCAAGGGCCGGTCAGGACAAGGCGGGCGGTCGATCCACGGCGCGTCCCGATTCGGATTCTTCGAAGGACAGGATAAGGGCAGGTTGGCATGGCTCAGGCGCAGGACCCCGAAAACACCGTTCGCATGGAACTGGCGCATGGCGTCGTGACCATCGGGCTCCGGCCCGATCTGGCGCCGAACCATGTGGAGCGGATCAAGACGCTGACCCGGCGCGGTTTTTATGACGGCGTGGTGTTTCATCGCGTCATCGAGGGCTTCATGGCCCAGACCGGTGACCCGACCGGCACCGGCATGGGGGGATCGGATCTGCCGGACCTGAAGGCGGAGTTCTCGCCGCCGGCGGAAGCCCGCCATGCGCTCGGCACGTGTTCGATGGCCCGCACTCAGGATCCGGATTCGGCCAACAGTCAGTTCTTCATCTGCCTGGCCGACGTCCACCACCTGGACGGCCAATACACCATCTGGGGTCAGGTGACGGATGGCATGGCGGCGGTCGATGCCATCAAGACCGGACCGTCCGCGCGCAACGGCAAGGTGGATGATCCGGACAGCATCCTGCGCATGTGGGTGGTGGCGGACGAGCGCTGATGGAGCGATCCGACAGGGTCTGTCGATAGGCGCGCCAGGGGCCATGCGAGAGTGTGGGGCCGTTCGGGGGCGGGTCCGGCTGGCGCGCCAACCGCTCCTTTTTTCCCCCCTGGCCCGTCGGCCGGTCTCAGCGGTCGGGTTCGAGCGGCAGGGGCGTCAGGGCCACTGCCTCCACGATCACGCCAGGGCGGGTCGGGGTCAGGGTCAGTGTGGCACGATGGCGGCCGACGCGCCGTTCGGCCGGGACCGTCACCTTGAGCGTGGCCGCTGAACGATCCGCCGGCAGCACCAGCCGGCCCACCGGCTGTCCCTTGTTGTCGGCCGTGTGCTGGCTTACGCTCTCCCCCTGGCCGCGCCAGTGCAGGGCCAGGGTTTGCTGACCGGTCTCGCTGCGCGCGCGGACCTCAAGCGAGCCGTAGGGAACGCGCGGCTCAATGGTGAAGGTGAGCTTCGCTGTCTCGCCCGCGATGGCGCGCGCGCCGGGTCCGCCCCCGAACGGCCCCCAGCCATCGCCGAAATAGCTTTCAGGGTCGGTGCCGTCGAAGGCGATGCGGTGGCGGGTGGTGAAATCGTGGCCGAGAAAAACCCGGATGTCCCGGATCACCACATCGCCACCCCGACGCAGGTCATAGGCCCCGATGGGCTCGATCTCGCCCCGGATGGCCTGGTCAAGGTGCGCGGCCGGGCTTTTGAGATGGCGCGACGAGCCCATCAGCAGCACGTCCCAGCCCTCGGCCTCGCGCAGGTCAAAGGTGAAGGCCATGTTGCGCGGGTCCCTTGACAGCACCACGACGGGCACAGCGCCCCCAACCGCGCTGTCAACCCTGCCGCCCTCGGTCCAATGCAAGCCGGCGGCGAACGTGCGGTCCCGATCCAGCAGGCCGCGTTCGGCAAGATCGTCTCGCAGAGGGCGCCATCCCACGGCCTCCAGGGTCGGGTCCCGGGCAAGCGGAAACACCTTCTGGATCCAATTGGTGGCGATATGGCTGCCAAGACCCGCGATAACCAAGGTCGTCAGCGCGACCGACCCCGCCAACCAGGTGCGGGTCAGGCGCGGCCGGTGCCGCAGGCCGGCGTCCGCAAATCGGCCCAGCAGCGGGAACAGCATCAGATAGCCCGGCGCCTGCCAGTGGAAATGGAACCCCAGCGGCGCCCACAGCGCAATCACGGTGAAGACCAGCACGGGACCGATGGCCAGGCAGGCCAGGAACCAGTCGGCCCGTGCGCGGGGTCCGCGCGCCAGGGTCAGCACCAGCACGCCCACCAACGGCAGCCACACCCACGGCAGCAGCCACAGGGCCTGGCCCACGATGCTGCGCAGCAGCCAGTCCGGGTGCAGGCCGGCGCTCTCCACCGAACGGCCCCCCTGAAAGGCGAACGAGACCCAGTCATGCTGGGCATTCCAGATCATGACGGGGGCCGCCACCAGCAGCGCCAGCAGCAGCGCCGCATAGGGGGCCGGATGGCGCAGCCATGGCCACTGGTCGCGCCGGGTCACGATGAACAGGCCGGCGCCGGCGACCAGGAAAACGGCATGATACTTGGACAGCAGCGTCAGACCCAGAAACAGCCCGGACAGCCCCCACCAGGCCCAGGCCGCGCGACCGGTTGCCCGGGGCTGGTCCAGCAGCACGCGGCACAGCGCCCAGCCGGCCAGCAGCCAGAACAGCATGAGCGGTCCGTCAGGCTGGAACCAGCCGCCGACGCTGATGGTGAACACGGCGGAGATGTTCAGCAGCAGGGCCGCAAGAAACCCCGCCCGGGCGGATGCCAGCCGTCGGGTCAGCACGAACAGCATCCAGGTCGTGCCGGCGAACAGCGCGACGAAGGGCAACCGGATGATGGCCGGGTTGTCGCTGCCGCTTAGCGCCATCATGGCCCAGCCCAGCCAAAGGAACAGGGGCGGCTGGTCGAAGTAGCTGAGGTGCGGCTCGCGGGTGCTGGCGAGGTAGTAGGACTCGCCAATGCCGAAGTCCATCAGGACGGCCAGGCCGACCCGGACCAGCGCGGTCACCACGATCAGAATCAGAGTGGCGCGCGCGGGATCGCGCGGGTCCAGCCAGGACAGGGCCGGGGACGAGGCGCCATCGACGGTCGTCGGCGTCGGGGGGTGCTCAGATGGGCACGGCATGTCGCGCGGGTCTCTGAACATGGGGAACGGGTTCGGTGCTACCGTGGCGGCGCTCGCCTGGCGCGCTGACAAAGACAAGGGAGCCATCTGTCAGCGCACCAGACCATTGTTTATGCATCA
>CAYFTQ010000128.1:0-7302 GCA_964346035.1 uncultured Roseospira sp.
GGCCTCGGTCATCTCCTCGCCGTCGGTGCGCAGCCAGGTCACGTCGCGAGCCTCAGCACATCCAGCCCCATGGTGGCCTGCTGGCCGTCGCCGCCGAGGGGGAGCCCTGGCGTGTCACCCATGCCAGCGCGAACATCCACACCCTGCTTGGGGTCTCTGCCGAAGACCTGCTGGGACGCCCGCTGGACGCCACCCTGGCGCCCGCTCTCGCCGCCCTGCTGCGGGCGCGCGCCGCTTCCTGTCTGGCGCGCGATGCGGCAACCGAGACGGCGCCGCAGCCGGCGACCGAATCCCACACGGTGACAGCGCCGGCCGGCCCCGCGACCTGGACCGTCACCGCCTTTCGCAGTGGCGCGCGCGTGGTCATCGAGATCGAGCCCGTGCATCCCTCGCCCTGCGGCGACGGCTCCCGCGCAGACGCCTGGATCACGCGGAGCGGAACGCCGGCCGGCCCCGATGGCGCGGGGTGGCGTGAGGTCGATGCGCCGCACCGTCTGGGCGACGAAACGGTCCGCGCCGTCGCCGAGGCCACCGGACATGACCGCGTGATGCTCTACATGTTCCATCCGGACTGGAGCGGCGAGGTCATCGCGGAGACGCGCCGTCCGGACCTGGAGCCCTATCTGGGTCTGCGCTATCCGGCCTCGGACATCCCGGCACAGGCCCGGCACCTTTACACCATCAACCTGCTGCGCACGATCGTCGATGTGGCCGCCCGGCCGGTGCCCGTGTTGTCGGAACCACCGGCGACCGGCGACCCGGTCGAACCGCTGGACCTGACGCTGTCGGACCTGCGCAGCGTCTCGCCCTACCATATCGAATACCTGCGCAACATGGAGGTCGGGGCCACGCTGACCGCCTCGGTCCTGGTCAACGGCACCCTGTGGGGCATGATCGCCTGCCACCATCGCGGCGTTCACCCGGTCACGCCGGCGGCCCGGGCCGTGGTATCCCAACTGGCGACCAGCCTGGCCGAACGCATCGAACACCGCCTGCGCCGCGCCGAGCGCCGGCACGGGGACCTGATGGCACGCTACCTGTCGGGGCTGCGATCCCGCCTCGCCGGCGGTGAGTCCCTGCCCCGGGCCCTGCTCACCGGTCCGGGCCGGCTGATGGAGACGCTGGGCGCAGAGGGCAGCCTGATAGTCTGCGGCGAGACCATGGCGATGGTCGGGCTTGGCCCGTCCCCACCGAAGATGCGCCGCATCCTGGAGGCCGTACCGCCGGCGGGTGAGCAGGTTTTCGCCACCGACCACCTGGCCGCACTGCTGGACGATGTTGACCCGTGTGCGGCGGGTCTGGCCGTGGTCATCGTCAACCGCAATCCGCTGGTCGCCGTTGGCGTGCTGCGTCCGCCCGAAACACGTCAGGTCTTCTGGGCCGGCGATCCGTCCCGGCCCGGGTTGCGCCGGCCGGGACAAGAGCGCATCAGCCCGCGGCAATCGTTCGCGGCCTGGAAGGAAACACACGGCAACCACGCCAAGCCCTGGAACGCCGGCGACCTGACCCTGCTTGAGGAGGTGGGGCGAACCGTTCGCGACCACCTGCGCTCAGCCGATCCGCAAGACGCCCTGCGACCCGGCATCCTGGGTCTGGAACGCCAACTCACCCCCGGGGCCACTCTGAGCGGCGGGCTGATGAGCGGCAGCGGAGAGGGTCTGGCCCTGACCGTGCAAGACCCGGACGGGCGCGTGCGCCTTGAGACCGTCAACCGCGCCTTCCTGGATCTGTTCGACGACATCGAGGACGGCGAGGACTACGTCGCCCTGACGCGCCGCCTGGGCCTTCCCGCCGACCTGCGCGAACACACCCTGAACGGCCCCATGACCTGCGAATGCTGGTCGCGCCGGCACGGTCGCCGGACCATGGAAATCTCGGGCTGGACCGTGCTGACCATCGCCGATCAGAACGGAACGCGAAGCTGGCGCGCCCAGTCCTTCCGTGACGTGACCGAATCGCATCGCTCGGCCCACGCGCTGGCCTCGGCGCGGGATCGCGCCGAGCTGGCCTCGCGCATGAAAAGCGAGTTCCTGACCCGGGCCGGCCACGATTTGAAAACGCCGCTCAACGCCATCCTCGGGTTTTCGGACATGATCCGTCTGGGGGTCGGAGCCTCGGAGGTTGACGATCAGGTGGCGGAGTACGCCGGCATCATCCACAGTGCCGGCACCCACCTTCTGGCCATGATCGAGGATCTTCTGGAACTGTCCCGTTTCGAACTGGGCCGCCAGATGCCCCGTGACAGCACCTTCGACATGGTCGGCCTGTGCCGGGAATGCATGATCTGGATCAAGGCCTACCCGGGGGCAAGCGACGTGGCGCTGGGCCTTGAGGTACCCGCGCACCCGGTGCCGACGCGCGCCGATCGCACCATCATGGCCCGCGTGCTGCTTAATCTGTTGGGCAACGCGGTCAAGTTCACACCGCACGGCGGAACGGTGAACCTGACCCTGCGCCCCGGGACGGGCGGCACCGTGGTCGTCGAGGTGACGGACACCGGCATCGGAATCCCGGACCATGAAATCAGCGATATCTTCCTGCCCTTCCGGCGTGGTGAAAGCCCGGATGTGGCCGCGCGTGAGGGTACGGGCCTGGGCCTGGCCACGGTCAAGACCATGATGGAGGCCCATGGCGGCACTGTCGAGGTGACCAGCAGCCCTGGCGCCGGCAGCACGTTCCGCCTGATCCTGCCGCCGGAACGCGGCCCGGCCGGGGCGTCGCGGGCCGGTGCCGAAACGGGCGGGTGAGTCACACCCACCCGCCGATGGCATCAGTCGGCCACGCCCGAGCGGCCCGCGCCCTGTTGTCCCAGCGGGGCGTCGAAACAGGCGAAGGTGCGCGCCAGGCCGATCCGGAACGGGATGGCCGGCGCCGCCGGTGACCAGAACGCGCCTGATATCCGGCATGGTGGGTCGTCCTTTTTCGGCTCGGGCGCACACGACTGCGGCGCGGCGCTAGGCCGCCCCCCCGTTCAGGTGGTGGCGGTGCAGCCGGATCGTGGGCGGCGCGGAGGCGCCCGTCACGGGCGCATGCACCGCCCACGACAGGCGATGGCTCGGGCCGGCGGTCTCGCTGCCCAGCGTCCAGTCCACCGGACGGCCCACCATGGCCGCGTCGCCGGTCACGGACGGCGGATCGCCCAGACAGGCATACCGTGCCAGATGGTTGGCGATACCCAGCCCCAGGGCCTTCAGGACCGCTTCCTTGCGGGTCCACAGGGTCAGGAACAGGGCCTCGCGCGCCGGACCTCGCGGGATCTGCTGAAGCGCGGCGGCCTCGTCCGGGTGGAAGAAGCGGGTCGCCAGGCGCCCGGCCGGGAAGTGACCGCGGTCGGTCCACTCCACATCCACGCCCAGTTCGGCCCCAACGGGCCACGGCCCCAGGCTGACCATGCACGCCGCGAGCCCCTGTGTGTGGCTGAGGCTGAAGCGCGGTCGGGTCTCCGGAGTCGTGGCAAAGGGGGTTCGGTCGCGGTCCACGCGCGGCCGCCCGCCGGGCTCGGTCAGGAAGTGCCAGGCCAGCGGGTCGGCACCATGAAAGCGCGCCAGCATGATCCGCAGCAGAACCCGGGTGGCGGCGCTGGACCAGGCATGCGCAGGCGCCTTGAAGCGCGTGACATGGGTCCACTCGTTGGTTGAGAGGCGGCTTCGCAGCGGCCCGATGTCCTCTCCCGTGCGCGGGTCCGGCGCCATGGTCCACAGCGCCATGTCAAGCGCCACTGGACCGGCGTCGGGCGCGGCCTGCCGGGAGGGGTCTGCGGTCATCGCGGCGGCTGCCCCGTCCATTTCTGTTCGTCCTCTCGCACCAGCACCGCCATCACCCGGACGGTGCCTAGTCCGCGCGCTGACGGCAGCGCGTCTCGCGGGTCAGCAGCGCGGCCGTCAGGGCCACGCCCTGCATGACCACCAGAACAACCATGGTCTCCTGAAAGGCCTGCGCAGAATACAGCGGCCGACCGGCTTCCATGGTGCCGTCCCAGGCGCGATCCAGCAACCATCCCAGCAATGGCTGGAACACCGCGCCGGCCGCCATGGCCACCATGTTGACGACACCCATCGCCGCCCCCGCCGCCCAGGCCGGATTGTGCTCCCGTCCGGTGGCGAAGCACAACACCATGCCGCCCCCGAACAGGCCGTTCACGACCAGCAGCGCGGCCACCGCACCGAACGGCAGCCCGGGCAGGTAGAGCGCGGCGGCCAGCGTGACCAGCGCACCCGACGACGCCACCAGCATGACCGCGCGGCGGCGGCGCCAGCGATCCGACAGCGCGCCCATCACCGGGGCGCCGACGGCCCAGCCAATCATCAGGCCAGAGGTCGCCAGCGCCGCCAGTTCCCGCTCGACCCCGTGGACGCGCTCCAGATAGGGCACGCCCCACAGGCCGGCGAACGACAGCATGGGTGTGGTCAGCGAGGCCCCGTACAGGCCGACGACCCAGGTTTGCGGATTGCGCACCACCCGGGCCAGACCGGCGCGCAGGCCCGTTCGCGGCCGGCGATGCGTGCGGTTCTCCGCCGGGTCGGGCGCGGGCGGCGGCGCATACGGACCGCGATCACGGACCACCAGCGCCAGCAACCCCGAAAGCAGCAGGGCCAGGCCGCCGGCCAGCCCCAGCGCGGCGCGCCAGCCGATGGCATCGATCAGCAGGGCCAGCGGCGCCTGGCCCCCAACGCCTCCCAGCATGCCCAACGCCAGGGTCATGCCCGAGACCATGGCGAATCGCTCGGGCGGGAACCAGCGCGAGATGATGACCAGCGCACCCACCCACGTGAAGGCCACCGAGCCGCCAATCAGCAACCGTCCGGCATAGGCCATCCACAACCCGTCGGCGAGTGCGAACAGCGCGCTGCCGGCCCCGGCCAGGGCACAGGCCAGCGCCAGCACGCGACGCGGCCCGAAACGGTCCAGGATCAGCCCGACCGGAATCTGCAAACCGGCATAGGCATAGAAATACAGGCCCGCCAGCGTGCCGGTGATGGTCGCACCGACGGCGAAATCGCGCATCAGTTCATCCACCATCACGCTGGGCGCGGTGCGCTGGAAGAAGCCATAGCAATAGAACAGGGCGCCCAGGCCCCACATGATCCAGGGCAGCGCACCGGGCACGGGCCGGCAACGGCCCGCAGAAGCGGAGGTCGACATGGCCGGATCGTCGCCCACTCCGCCGCCCCGGTCAATCACCGCCGCGGCGCGGCTTCGCCCCCCACCTCATCAGATGACCCCGGTCGGGCGCGCCGGCGCGGCCTCGGCCCGGTGTGCGAAGGGCGGCGGCGCCATGGTGCCCTTGCGGGCGCCCTCTTCCTCGAACAGGTCGAGGAGCTGGCGCATCATCACCCCACCCAGGTCCTCGGCGTCCATGATGGTCACGGCGCGGCGATAGTAGCGGGTGACATCGTGGCCGATGCCGATGGCCACCAGTTCGACCGCCGAGCGGGACTCGATCATGCCGATTGTCTCACGCAGGTGCCGTTCCAGATAGTTGCCGGCGTTGACCGACAGGGTGGAATCATCCACCGGTGCGCCGTCGGAGATGACGATCAGGATGCGCCGCGCCTCGGGCCGGGCCAGAAGTCGGTGATGAGCCCACAACAGGGCCTCGCCGTCGATGTTCTCCTTCAGGATGCCTTCGCGCAGCATCAATCCCAGGTTGTGGCGCGCGCGCCGCCAGGGCGCGTCGGCGCCCTTGTAGACGATATGGCGCAGGTCGTTCAGGCGCCCGGGGTGTACCGGCTTGCCGTCGGCCAGCCAGCGTTCGCGTGATTTGCCGCCCTTCCAGGCGCTGGTGGTGAAGCCCAGGATCTCCACCTTGACCGCGCAGCGTTCCAGGGTGCGCGCCAGGATGTCGGCGCACAGGGCGGCGACCGAGATGGGCCGACCGCGCATGGAGCCGGAATTGTCGATCAACAGCGTCACCACGGTATCGCGGAAGCGGGTTTCCTTTTCCTGCTTGTACGACGGCGCGTTGAGCGGATTGGCCACGATTCGGGCCAGGCGCGCGGCATCCAGGATGCCCTCGTCCAGGTCGAAATCCCAGGCCCGCTGCTGCTGTGCCATCAGGCGCCGTTGCAGGCGGTTGGCCAGACGAGCGACCACACCCTGAAGGTTCGACAACTGGCCGTCGAGCTGCGCGCGCAGGCGGCTCAGTTCCTCCGGATCGGCCAGGTCGTGCGCCTCCACGATCTGGTCGAAGGCGCTGGTATAGGCCCGATAGAGCGCCTGCGCGGGATCGTCCGGGTCGGCGTTGTCACGCCGCCGACCGGGATCGCCGCCCTGGTCCTCGTTGGCCTGCCCCAGGCGCATGGCTTCGGCGCTGGCGTCTGTTTCGTCCGCCTCGCCGGCCTCGGCGTCGGCCTCGCCGCTGTCCATGCCCTCGCTGCTGTCCGGCCCGGCGGCCGAGGCACTGTCGGGCTTGGCTTCCTCGCCCTGTTCGGTGCTGTCGCCGGAAGACGGATCGGCGTCGCGCTCGGATTCGGAGTCCCTGTCCTCGTGCTCGGGCTCTGTCTCCTCGTAGTGTTCCAGCCCCAGGTCATCCAGCCAGCGCCGCACCGCGCGCGCGAAATCGCCCTGCTCGGACAGGGCGCGGTCCATGTCGTCCAGCCAATGCGGCGGGCCGTCCAGCTTGCGCCGGGCCATCTCCAGCAAACGCTCGCCGGTGGCCCCCAGCGCGACCGTCCCGAATCGGTCGAACGCCAGCAGGCGGGCGGCTTCACCCGGCGGGAGCTGGTCCGGGTGGCTGACCCGGTCGAGACCATCGGAGACGAGGCGGTTTTCCAGCGCGGCCGAGATGTTGCCGGCCACCCCGGGCAGGGCGCGCGCGCCCAGGGCCTCGACCCGGGCCTGTTCGAGGGTGTTGTAGACCTCGGCCGCCTCCGGCGCGGTCGGCATCAGGCGGCCATGCACACGGCTGTCATGGTGGCGCAGGCGCAGGGCCAGGCCGTCGGCCGTGGCGCGCAGACGCGTGATCTGCTCGCCGTTCATGCGGCGCGGCGGCTGCGGCAAATGCGCTTGGCCATCGCCGGCATGGGCGGTGCCGGGCGCAAAGCTGACCTGGACATCCTTGAGCGCAGACAACGCCCGCAGGCAAGACGCGGTGGAACGCTTGAAGGTCTCGGTGGCGAGCTGATTGTTTGGGGACTCGAAATTGAGGTCATGATTGCCGGGCAAATACCATTGCGGCACGTCGATCAGCGCCATCATCGCCTTGTGACGCTCGTACAGGTCAAGGCTATCGAAGACGACATCGCCTACGGTGATGCCGAACTCGGCATCAAGGGGGTTACCGATCAACGTTGTGATTAGGTC
>CAYFTQ010000129.1:0-7282 GCA_964346035.1 uncultured Roseospira sp.
TCAACGCGGTCCAGGTCCAGGGCGACGCCGTCGGCGCCACCCTGCACGTCGGCCTCCTGATCGGATTCGAGGCCGGGCAGGTGGTCTATCCGTGGTGGCGGCTGGTCTACTTCGTGTTTTCGGCCATCATCATCGGGGGCGTGTTCGCCTTCCTGCAATTGACCACCTTCGGAATGGTGGTGCGCGCCGGCATGGCCGACCGGGAAACCGTCGGGCTGCTGGGCATCGACATCGAAAAGCGCTTCACCGTGGTATTCGGTCTGGCCGCAGTGGTGGCCGGCCTGGC
This sequence comes from uncultured Roseospira sp., assembly GCA_964346035.1. GTDB lineage: Bacteria > Pseudomonadota > Alphaproteobacteria > Rhodospirillales > Rhodospirillaceae > Rhodospira. The sequence goes on from CAYFTQ010000129.1 coordinate 287, forward strand.
GGGCGTGATGTACACCCCCGTGCTGCCGCCGGACTATCACATGGGCATGGAATTTCTCGTGCTGTCCTTCGTCGTCGTCGTGGTCGGCGGCATGGGCAGCCTGCCGGGCGCGGTGGCGGCCGGCTTCCTGCTGGGCATTCTGCAATCCTTCGCGTCCATGACCGAGGTCAAGAGCATTCTCCCCGGCATCGACCAGATCATCATCTATCTGATCGCCGTCATTATTTTGCTGGTCCGTCCGCGTGGTCTGCTGGGCCGCAAGGGCGTGATGGAGGGTTGAGCCGATGAGTGTCGCCACCAAGTCCTCGCGTCAGGACCTGACCCTGTTCGCCGTCTTCTGCGCCATCATCCTGACCATGCCGGTCTGGTTGCAGCCGCTGGGCGCAGGCTATCCGGACCTGATGCAGAAGTTCGCCATCTATGGTCTGTTTGCCATCGGCTTCAACATCCTGTTCGGCCTGACCGGATACCTGTCCTTTGGTCACGCCGCCTTTCTGGGGGTCGGGTCCTATACTGCGGTGTGGTCGTTCAAGCTGCTGGGCATGAATCCGCTGCCGGCCCTGGCCATGGCCGTCGTGGCCGCCGGCCTGTTCGCCTGGGTGATCGGGTTCGTCAGTCTGCGCCGGACCGGCATCTATTTCGCCATCCTGACGCTGGCTTTCGCCCAGATGAGCTACAACCTGGCCTATTCGGTGCTGACGCCGATCACGAACGGCGAAACCGGCCTGCGCGTGCTGAACAGCGACCCGCGTGTCCTGGACCACTTGGTCGGCCAGGGCCAGGTTGACGGTTCGCTGGTTTCCACCCTGTTCGGGTTCGAGATGAACGGCTTGCCAGGGTTCTATTTCTGCGCCGCTTTCCTGATCCTGGGCTTCTACATCTCCATGCGCATCGTGCGCTCGCCGTTCGGCCTGATGCTCAAGGCCATCAAGACCAACCAGACGCGCCTGAACTTCACCGGCGTCAACACCCGGCCCTATGCCCTGACGGCTTTCATCATTTCGGGCATGTATGCCGGCCTGGCTGGCGGCCTGATGGTCGTCACGGACCCCCTGGCCGGGGCCGAGCGCATGCAGTGGACGGCCTCGGGCGAGGTTGTGCTGATGACCATCCTGGGCGGCGCCGGCACCCTGCTGGGGCCGATGGTGGGCGCCGGCCTGATCAAGTATTCCGAGAACATCTTTTCGGCCTTCAACGAACAGACCCTGCACGGCATTTTCGGCTTCCTGCCGGATGCCATCGAGGGCGCGGTGGTGTCCGTGGCCGGCCTGTTCGTGGGCGAGGGCTGGCACCTGACCCTGGGCCTGCTGTTCATGGTCATCGTCATCTTCCTGCCCGGCGGCCTGGTGGCCGGCGCCAAGGAGTTGTACCGCATGGGCCAGATCAAGCGCGACGACCGCGACCGCGACGGCGGCGGCACCGCCACCCAGCCGGCCGAGTAAGGGGAGGACCGCCGCATGGGCATCCTGAAAGTCCAGAACGTCAACAAAAGCTTCGGTGGCCTCAAGGCGTTGAACAACGTCAACCTGGAGGTCGAGGAGGGCAGCGTTCACGCCGTCATCGGCCCGAATGGCGCCGGCAAGTCAACGCTGTTGAACTGCTTCGTCGGCCGCCTGCGGCCCGACACCGGGACGGTGCGGTTCAATGGCCGTTCGCTGCTGGGGCTGGCGCCGCACGAGATCAACCAGGCCGGTGTGGCGCGCGTGTTCCAGACGCCCGAGATCTACGCGGACCTCTCGTTGCTCGACAACGTGCTGATCCCGGCACTGGCGACGCGCGATGGGTCGTTCCGAATCAACGCCTGGGGCCGCGTCGATTCTCAGGCCGACGTCCGCGAGCGCGCGGAGGCGTGGCTGGAAAACGTCGGCCTGGACGGCAAGCTCGGCGACCATGCCGGCAACCTGTCGCGTGGCGACAAACGCCGGCTGGAATTGGCCATGTGCCTGGTCCAGAACCCCAAACTGGTGTTGCTGGACGAACCGACCGCCGGTATGTCGCGCGCCGACACCAACGCCACCATCGACCTGCTGGCGCGCATCAGCGCGGAACACGGGGTCACGAAGATCATTATCGAGCACGACATGCACGTCGTCTTTTCGTTGGCCAAGCGGATCACCGTGATGGCGCAGGGCACGCCCATCGTCGAGGGCTCCCCCGACGAGATCAAGGGCGATCCGCGCGTTCAGGAAGCCTACCTCGGAGGAGCGCACATATGAGCGACACCCTGCTCAAGGACGACCCCTATGCGGGCGCGCATGCCCCGGGCCTGGCCCCGAAAACCTCGCGCGGCACGGCCCCGGCCTACTTTTCGGCCTGGGACCTCAAGGCCTACTACGGCGAGAGCTATGTGGTGCAGGGCGTCAGCTTCGACGTCCGCGAGGGCGAAATCCTGGCCCTGCTCGGCCGCAACGGCGCCGGCAAGACGTCCACCCTGCGCACCATCGCGCGGCTGGACTCGCCCGGCCTGACGCACGGCGAGATCTGGCTCGACCACCACCCCTTGCACGAGATGAAGGCCCACCAGGCGTCCCGACTCGGCGTCGCCCTGGTGCCCGAGGACCGGCGCATCATCCAGGGGCTGACGGTCGAACAGAACCTGCAACTGGCCCAGATCGCACCCCCGCACGGCTGGACCCTGGAGCGGCTGTACGAACTGTTCCCGCGCCTGGGCGAGCGCAAGCGGCAGGAAGGAACCACCCTGTCCGGCGGCGAACAGCAGATGCTGGCCATAGCCCGCGCCCTGGCGCGGGACGTCAAGCTGCTGCTGCTGGATGAGCCCTATGAGGGTCTGGCGCCGGTCATCGTGCAGGAAATCGAGCGCACTCTGGAGAACGTCAAGCAGCTCGGCATGACCACCATCATCGTGGAACAGAACGCCATCGCCGCGTTGCATCTGGCCGACCGCGCCGTCATCCTGGACATGGGCGAGGTCGTGTTCGACGGTGCCGCGCAGGAGGTGCTTGACAACGCCCAGCTCCGGCACGACTACCTCGCCGTCTAGCCTGGACGTCTCGCCCGGACGTCTCGCCAGCACGAAACCCGGGTTGGTTTCGGCCACGGGGGGCAGCGTGGGAAACCACCAGCCGGCCCACGCCGCGCCGGCGTGGGGTCCATGGCCGTCGCCAATAGCCGGCGCTCGTTGGCGACGGCGCCGAGATGACGGAACGCCCGTGGGTTGGCGCTGCCGTCGGCGGGGAACGGGCCGAACTCAGAAAACGTCAGCGACATCCAGCAGAACCGCGACGCCGATGGCGATGAAGACCAAGGCGGCACCGAACCGGATCGCCTTGAGGGGCAGCCGTGTGGCCGCCGCGTCGCCCACTACGACGGCCGGAACATTGGCCAGCATCATGCCGAAAGTCGTTCCCGCGGTGACCAGGACCAGGTCCTGAAACCGCGCCGCCAGCGCCATTGTCGCAACCTGCGTCTTGTCGCCGACCTCCACAAGGAAGAACGCCACCGCCGTCGTCATGAACGCGCCCCAACGGTGCATCCTGGCGAGCCCGTCATCGTCCAGCTTGTCCGGTTTCAGCGTCCATAGCCCCATGGCTATGAACGAGATGGCAATGGCCCAGGACAGTGCTTCACTCTGCAACCATTCGGCGATCAGCACGCCCAGCAGGGCGGCGATGGCGTGGTTGCCGACCGTCGCCACAAAAATGCCGAGGATGATGGACACGGGCTTGCGGAAGCGGGCCGCGAGCACCAGCGCAAGAAGCTGAGTCTTGTCGCCAATCTCCGCGATGGCGACAGCACCCGTCGAAACAAGGAAGGCTTCCAACTGAAACGGTCTCCGGTCGGGCCACACCATGGTTCAGCGACCGCCCGACCATATCGGACCGCTGAACCCATGGTCTCGCCAAACCGGAAGGCCGAACACACCATGGCCGCAGCCAAGCTTGTTGATGCGTTCCCTCCTGCGCTGGAGGCGGCTACTCCCCAAGGGACGCCGGACGCTATCACCAGGACGACGGGTTCGCAATGCCGATGCCCTGCCTGAATGCCGGTGAGACCGTTCGCCCGCCGAGACCCGTTCAATGGGCCACGGCGATCCCTTCATCGGCAGGACGGCCGTGTGGCGCGCGACGCGGCCGTCGGGTGCGGGGATGACGGCCAGGCTATGTCTCCCTTCTGCTCCGGGGCCTGGCCGCAGCCCCTTACGAACAGCCGCTGGTCGCGCCGCAGGTATCACACTTCATGCAGGTTCCGTTGCGCACCAGGGTGAAGTTGCCGCATTCGGAGCACGAGTCGCCCTCATACCCTTTCATGCGCGCCTCGCGGATGCGGGCCATGGTGCCATCGCCGGCGCCGTGCCCGGCCGTGGCCGGAGCGCCGGTGCCAACGCCGCCGCCGCCGCCGCCTCCGGCCCCCATCGCCATGGGCGTGGCGACCGTCTCGACCTGCGTCGCGCGTGCCTCGATGTGGCCCATATCGCCGTCATGGGCGCCGCCCCGGCCGTGCAGAACGTACAGGTTGGAGCGCACATATCCGGCCGAGACCGAACGCGGCAGGGCCTCTTCCTCGTCCCAGTCCTCGGCGAAGTCGCCCTCGTCGGTGCCGTTGCCCAGGGCATCGACGCGCAGGTCGTCGGGGCGCACGTGGGCGAGGTCGTTGCGGCCCAGATAGGAAACGGCGATCTCGCGGAACATGTAATCCAGGATGGAGGTGGCCATCTTGATGGCGCCGTTGCCTTCGACCATGCCCGAGGGTTCGAAGCGGGTGAAGGTGAAGGCCTCGACGAATTCCTCCAGCGGCACGCCGTATTGCAGACCAATGGAAATGGCGATGGCGAAGTTGTTCATCAGCGAGCGGAAGGCCGCGCCTTCCTTGTGCATGTCGATGAAGATTTCGCCCAGACCGCCATCCTCGTATTCGCCGGTGCGCAGATAGACCTTGTGCCCGCCAACGACCGCCTTCTGGGTGTAGCCCTTGCGGCGGTCGGGCAGCCGCCGACGCTGGGCGCGATGCACCACCCGCTCGACCACCCGTTCGGCCAGCACGGCGGCGCGCTCCGGTGCGGTGGCCTCCGCCATGTCCTCGGCCAGCTCGCCGGCCTCGTCGTCCAGCACCTGGGCGTTGAGTGGCTGCGACAGCTTGGAGCCATCGCGGTATAGCGCGTTGGCCTTCAGGCCCAGTTTCCATGACGTCCGGTAGGCGCGGTCACAGTCCGCGATGCTGGCGTCGTTGGGCATGTTGATGGTCTTGGAGATGGCGCCCGAGATGAACGGCTGCGCCGCCGCCATCATCTTGATGTGGGCGTCCACCGAAAGATAACGCCGACCGGTGCGGCCGCAGGCGTTGGCGCAGTCGAACACGGGCAGATGTTCGTCCTTCAGGCCGGGCGCGCCCTCCACGGTCATGGCGCCACAGACATGGGTGTTGGCGATGTCCACGGCGGCGCGGGAGAAGCCCAGCGCGCCCAGCATGTCAAAGCCGGGGTCGTTGAGCTGCTCGGCCGTCAGGCCCAGGACGCGGGTGCAGAAATCCTCCCCCAGGGTCCAGACGTTGAAGGCATAGCGGATGTCGAAGGCGCTGCCGGCAGCGTCTTCCAGCCGGCGCAGGGCCTCGTCCGTGAAGCCCTTGGCGCGCAGCGCGGCCAGGGTCAGCGCGCCCTCGCCCCCCGGCGCGCCGTCCAGGGTGCCGTGGCCGGTGGCATAGCGGGTCATGCGCCCGATGGTCTCTTCTTCATAGCCCAGCGCGCGCAGGCCTTGCGGCACCATGCGGTTGATGATCTTGAAATAGCCGCCGCCGGCCAGCTTCTTGAACTTGACGATGGCGAAGTCCGGCTCGATGCCGGTCGTATCGCAGTCCATCACCAGGCCGATGGTGCCCGTCGGTGCGATCACGGAAACCTGAGCGTTGCGATAGCCGTTGGCCTCGCCCAGCGACAGCGCGCGGTCCCAGGCCGCCTCTGCGGCGCTGATGACGTCGGCCTGCGGGCAGTGGGCATGGTCCAGGGGCACCGGGGTGACCGCCAGATCCTCATAGCCCTTCAGGTGCCCCCGGGCGGCGCGGCGGTGGTTGCGCATCACGCGCAGCATGGCGTCCGCGTTCTCGCCGTGGCGCGGGAAGGCGCCCAGTTCCTCGGCCATCTCGGCGCTGGTGGCATAGGCGGTGCCGGTCATCAACGCAGAGATGGCGCCGGCCAGGGCGCGGCCCTGATCGCTGTCATAGGGCAGGCCGCTGGCCATCAGCAGGCCGCCGACGTTGGCATAGCCCAGGCCGAGGGTGCGGTAGTCGTAGGAGCGTTCGGCGATCTCGCGCGAGGGGAACTGGGCCATCAGGACCGAGATTTCCAGCGCGATGGTCCACAACCGGGTGGCGTGGGAGAAGCCGGCGACGTCAAAGGTGCCGTCCTCGCGCCGGAACCGGATCAGGTTCAGCGAGGCCAGGTTGCAGGCGGTGTCATCCAGAAACATGTATTCCGAGCACGGATTGGACGCATTGATGCGTCCGCCGGCCGGGCAGGTGTGCCAGTCGTTGATGGTGGTGTCGAACTGAAGCCCGGGGTCGGCGCATGACCACGCGGCCTCGCAGATGCGTTCCCACAGGGCGCGGGCCTTCATGGTCCGGGCGGTGGTGCCGGTCAGGCGGTGGGTCAGGCTCCAGTCGCTGTCCCGCTCGACCGCCTCCAGGAAGGCATCGGTGACGCGCACGGAGTTGTTGGAGTTCTGCCCCGCCACGGTCTGATAGGCGGCCGAATCCCAGTCGGTGTCGTAGGTCTCGAACGCCATGCTGGTCCAGCCCTGGCGGGCGTACTGGATGGCGCGCTGGATGAAGTTTTCCGGCACCATGGCCTTGCGCGCGGCCAGCACGGCCTTCTTCAGGGCCTTGTTGAGCTTGGGGTCGAGGCGATCGGCGCTGTCGGCGGCGCCGTCCCACTGCCGGCAGGCGCCCAGGATGGCGTTGAGGTGCAGGGCCAGCGTCTTGGAGCCGGTGACCAGGGCGGCATCGCGTGAGGGGTACAGATCGCTCAGGTCCCAGCGGACATCAGCG
>CAYFTQ010000130.1:0-7282 GCA_964346035.1 uncultured Roseospira sp.
ACAGCGTCCAGGGGTCCCTGTCGGCCGGCTGTCCCAGCCGGCGGGGAAGGGCGGCAAGGCGGGTTTCAATGTCCCGGCATTCGGCCCGCACCCGAGGGAGATCCGGCACGGCGGCGCGATAGCGCGATTCCGGGTCGCGGCGCAGCCGGTCCAGACGGTCACCGCAGGCCAGCATGTCGGCGTCCACCTGGATCGCCCCAAGCGCGTCCTCCAGACCCGCGATGTCGCGCTCAAGCAGGCCATGCCGCGTGGTCAGGCCCGTATCCTCGTCGCGCAAGCCGGAGATCTCCTCGATCCACTCGGACGGCGGCTCCGGCAGGCCGGCGAAGGCCTCAAGCTCGGCGCGCAGGCGCCGTATCGTGACCAGGCGCGAGAGGCCGTCGCGCAGCCGTGCGATCTCGTCCCGTCGCGCCCGCGCCGCACCCAAAGCCTGGGCCGCCTGATCGTGTTCCCCAGCCGCCTGGTCGCGGGCCTTGACCAGACGGGCGTGATCGGCGGCCCGAACATCGATCGCGTCGCGCTCGCGCCGCAGCGTTTCCAGATCGGCTTTCATCTCGGCCAGATCCGTCTTGCGCGCGCCCTTGCGGGTGAACCTGTCCGCCTTGCCGCTCAGATCGTCCAGGGTGGCGGCCAGGTCCGACAGGCCGGCACTGGCCGCAAACAGCAACTGGCCCAGGTCGCCCTCGTTACGCAGGATGTCTTCGCCGCCCTGTTCCAGCGTGTCGTCGTCGAGCGAGAACATGGCCCGATAGGCGGCCCGGTCGATGCCCCCCAGGCGCGGCCCAAGGACATGATCACCCACCGGCTGGCCGTGATCGTCGAGCAGACTGTTGCGGTTGGCCTTGACGCGAACGAAGGTCTCGGCCCGGCCGGTCGCGTCCTCCAGTACGGCGCCGATCCGCATCGTCCGGTAGTCGTGCAGGAACGCATAGGGGCTTTGCGGATGAATGCCATACAGCAGATCCAGATAGCCGGACAGGGCGGTGGACTTTCCGGCCTCGTTGGGTCCGTAGACGACATGCAGATCCGGCCCGCCGCCGCGCGGCCCGAAGTCCAGCACGGCATCGGTAAAGCGGCCGTAGCGGGTCAGGTCCAGGCGGCGCAGGCGCATTACCCCTCTCCCCTGTCCGGTTCGCGCGCGCGCAGGTGAGCCAGAACGTCCGCCGCGCCGGTTTCGGCCAGCGCCGCCACGGCGGCGTCAAAGGCCGCCTCGTCGCGCCCAAGCATGGTGGCCAGTTGGGTTGGCAACTGGCCGCGCACCTCGTCCGCGATACCCCGCGCCAGGGCCTGGAAGGAGTCGGACGGCAGCACCTCTCTGGACACCAGGGCACGCAATTCTTCGACCGGGTCGGCGCCGGTGGCCTCAAGGGCTTCCACCTCGGCCCCGGGGGCGCGCACGTCGGACACCACGGCCTCGACCCAGGCGTAGCCGATACGCTCGCCGGCCTGCCGGGCCTCTTCCAGCAGCAGGTCGGCGTCAACCCGCGTGCGCCAGGCCAGCGGGGAAACGCCGCCGATGTCCAGGCGCACCACCACGTGGTCGCACACCGCCCGCTCCCGCGCCGAGGCCAGACCGGCGCCCACACGGGCCACCAGATCGCGCCACTCCGTGACGCCCGAGACATCAACATGCATGCGGTTGAATTGGGCGACGGCCGTGACATGCTCCGAGACGGTCACGCCGCCGTCCCCGTCCAGGCTGGCCAGGGTGACGGATTTCGGCCCCGCCTCGTTGATGTCGCGGCCCTGCGGCTGGCCCGGCATGATCACGGCGGGCCGCGCCGGATGATGGATGGCACGTGCGTGAACATGGCCGAGCGCCCAGTAGTCGAACCCACTGGCCACCAGGTCGGCGACGGAGCAGGGGGCGTAGGTGTCATGCCCCGCCGCCCCGCCCAGACTGGTATGCAACAGGCCGATATTGAGCGTATCGGCCAGCGCCGGCTTGAATCGTGGCAGCAGGCTTTCGGGCGCCCGGGGCTCGGCGAAGCTGATGCCGTGGACGGCGACATCGCGGCCGTCCGCCGCGCCCTCCAGCACATGCACGCCGGCCCGGCCGCTGAACACCGTGACGCTCTCGGGAAGAACCAATTCGCGGCTGAGTCGCGATTCTGCGTCGTGATTGCCGCGCACGATGAAGGTCCGGATCCCGGCCGCATCCAGGCGGGCCAGTTGCGACGCCAGGAAGGCGGCGGTCTTCATGGATGTCTGGCCGCCGTCGTATAGGTCGCCCGCGATCAGCAGCGCGTCCACGCGCTCTGCCAGGCAAAGATCGATGGTGCGCGCGAACGCGGCGCGCGTGGCGGTTCCGATCATCTCGGCCAGCGCCGGCTGGCGCAGGGCCAGCGACCGCAGGGGCGAGTCCAGATGGACGTCGGCGGTATGCACGAAACGGAACGCCATGGGGTGACCTTGCCCCGAGAAAGTGGACACCGGGTTGCGCGGCGCGAAGCTCGGCCGGCTGTGCGGTGATGGTGCCGCGCGCCGCGTGCAGGCGCCGGCGATTGTAATAGCCTTCGATGGAGGCGAACAGGTCGCGTTTGGCCTCCTCGCGGGTTGTGCAACGGTGCCCGTTGACCGGTTCGGTTTTCAGGGTGCCGAAGGAGCTTTCCGTGGGCGCGTTGTCCGTGGGCGCGTTGTCCGTGGGCGCGTTGTCCAAGCAGTTTGCCTTCGCGATTTCCTTCGCCTGTTCGTCACGGGACAGGGGGCCGCCGCCTGCCTGTGGGAGGGGCGCGGCGCCCCCCGGCCCTCCGAACCGTCGGCGCCAACGCCGAAGCATGGAAGGCCGGATGCCCAGCTCGGACGCGATATGCGCCCCCAGAACCACGATGGGGGTCGGCCACTGCTCTCCAGCAGCGCCACCGACCCCTGCTTGAACTCGTCCGTGAAGGATCGTCGCGTTTCAGTCGTCATTGTCCACCTCTCCGCTCCCGGGGGAGCTTAACGGTGGTGTCCACCGGTCTGGAGCAGGGTCAGGTCCTGCCCCGGGAAAAGAACGTCGACGCCTTCGAGGTGGAACACACGTTTCCCGACCTTGGCGCGCGGGTGATGCTGGTCGACGCCACACGGCTGGATCACCTCGACCTGATCCTGCTGTCGATCGAGGATGTCACGCAACAGCGCGATGGAGAGAAGCGCAAAGAGCGCCTGATGCGCGAGCAGAACCACCGCACCAAGAATCTGATCACCAATGTCCAGTCGATCGCGTGGCAAACGATTCGTCATTCCCCGTCTCTTGACGCGTTTCAGGACACTTTTTTCGAGCGGCTTCAGGTGCTGGCACGCTGTCAGGATGTCCTGGTCGACGGCCACGGGGCGTCCGTCCCCGTGCCGGACCTGCTGACCGGCGCGTTGGCGCCACACGCCCATTCGGACCACATTCACATGGACGTCGACCTTCAGGACGTGGCGCTCAGCGGGTCGGCGGCCCTGGCGCTGGCGCTGGCGTTCCATGAATTGGCCACGAATGCCGTCAAGTATGGCGCCCTGTCTGCCGACAGCGGCTGCGTGGAGATCACCGGGCGGAGCGTCGGCGAAGGGGACGGGCCGTCCTGGACCCTGGTCTGGCGGGAACGCGGCGGGCCGGAGGTGCGTGTCCCGGACAGAACCGGCTTCGGCAACGAATTGATCACCGCCTGCGTGCGACAGGACCTTCGCGGCACCGTTTCCTTCGACTTCGCCCCGGAGGGCCTGACCGTCGAGATCACGGCGCCGATGGGGTGAGACCGACCGCCGAAAAGACCGACCCTTTTCGGTGGCCGCCCGGCGCCCGCGCCCGCGCCCGCGCCCGCGAGCACCCCACATCATGGTGTCCCCGGAAACAGGGGGATAAGCCATTGAAGAGATTGCGTCGAGGGGGCTCGGGACCCGCGTCCTCGTGACCCTGAACCTGCTGGCCTTCGCCTTTCACACCGTCGTCCAACTCTGCGTTCTGGCGTGGCGCAACGCCATGGCCGCCCGCGGCCCCTCCCCGCTTGCCCCTTCCCCAGACCCTCGGAGAAAAAAACCTCGCCACACCCTTCTTTTGGAATTGCTGGGCGCGGTCTAGCCGGCCGGAGCCTCGGCGGTCGTGCGGCTGTTGCAGGCATAGGTCCGCCATCGGATCTCGTAATCCTCGCTCTGATCGCCGAACGTTTGCCAGCCCGGGCGGGTGCCGCGCGCGAACATCTCCAGGCGAGGCCCCCAGCTACAGTGCTCGATAATGTCATACTGCTCGTCCGGCTTGCGGCTGTGTTCCTGTTTGCGCGTCTTGATGACGTTGACCTGGCTGCGCCCGGGATCGAGTGTGCGCGCGTACTTGCCCCGCACCCCGAACAGGAGCAATTCGGTCGTATTACGAAAGTAAAAACCAACGCCTCGACCGTCGGGCTCGCCATCCTTTCGAATCTTCTGCCAGACAATATTGCTTTTGTACTGGAATCCCCACGACTCCATGACCTTCAAGCCGTCCGGCAGCAGCGCATTGGGCACCCAGAGATAAAGATGGGCGCGCGTTGCCACGTACGTCGCCATATCGATCTTGCAAATCTCGGTTGTAGAAAGCGTCGCATAACGGTTCAGGCGTCGGTGTTCCGGCGCCACCTTGCCGGTCTTGTTGATGAATTGCCACGGTGGGTCGGCAAGAACACACGCGAACTTTTGACCCCGGAACCTTTGATCAAGCCCGCTGTTTACAAGGTCCGACGAGCTCATGGCTCCATCCCCTCAGTGTCTGTCCGGAAAGCCGTTAGGTCCACAGCATATGGAACATCGCTCCGGATGGCAGCCACACCATAGTGCGGTTTTCGGAGCTTTCCGGACGGGCTGTCATGCTTTGGAGCCAGCGCCAATCCCGGGGCGGTTCAACGTTCCGGTCCCGGCTCTTCAGGGTGGCGAGTCGGCTGGCGGCGACATGGGCTCCGGCTGGAACGCCCGCAAGGACTCCGCCAACAGTGCGAAATCGCTGGTACGCGCACTGCCCGGACGCCACACCAGGGCGATGGACCGCGCCGGCCGGGTGCGCGACAGCGGCCGCGCGACCACCGGCCCGCCCGGCGGCACCTCGCGGGCGATGGCCATGCGCGGCAGCAGGGTCAGGCCCAGCCCGACCGCTACCATCTGGGTCAGCATGGTCAGGCTGGTGGCCTGGAAGCGCTCGTTCGCCTGCCCCCGGCTGAGGTGACAAGCCGCCAGGGCATGGTCGCGCAGGCAATGTCCGTCCTCAAGCATCAACAGCGTTTCCGAGGCCAGTACGCCCTCTTCGAGAGAATCGTATTCGGCAAGGGGATGATCGCGCGGCATCGCCACCAACACGTCCTCTTGGCTGATCGTTTCGCTGGGCATGCCGCGCAGATCGAACGGCGTGGCCACCAGCCCCACGTCTATACGCCCGGCCGAAAGGTCATCCAGGACGGCGTTCGTCAGTCCCTCGCGCAGATACAGCCGAAGGTCGGGCCAGCTCTCGCGCAGGCCGGGCAGCACGCTGGGCAGCAGATAGGGGCCAATGGTGGGGATGACGCCCAGCCGCAACAGGTCGCTCAAGGGCCGCGCACGTGCGGCCGCTGCGTCCAGCAGCGCCTCGCCGTCGGCCAGCAGGCGCTGGGCCCGCAGCACGATATCGCGCCCGACCGCGGTCATGATGACCTTGCGGCGCGCGTGCCGCTCTATGAGGGTGACGCCCAGAAGGGTTTCCAGCTCCCGGATTCCGGCCGACAGGGTGGACTGGGTCACGGAGCACTGTTCCGCCGCGCGCCCGAAATGCAGCGTTTCGGCCACGGCGACCAGATAGCGGAGTTGTCTTGGTGTCGGCAGCGCGCGCATGATGGCGGGTCCATAATCAAGCCGTCCGCGCCCAGATTAGCGACCAGCCGGCCCTGTTGTCACCCATGCCAACGCACCGCAAGGCAGCCGGCGGACCGCATGTCCCCACCGATCACCGGGACTTTTCGCTAGACATGCAAGTCAGTCGCATTTACCTTGGGTCATGGTGATCGGGTCGGGTCGGCCTGACGGACCTGAACGAAGGGATGATCGTGATGCTCGACGGATTCGGCGGCAGACTGGCCCCCCGCGGATGGCGTTGGCGGCGCGGCCGGAACGCCGACCGGGCCCGGGAGGACGCGCCCGACCCCTCCAGTGGCCAGGCGCCCGAATACCGACACGGCGCCGGGCGGGGACCGGGTCAGGGTGGCGGCCCCGGACGAGGTCATGGTCCAGGTCAGGGGCTTGGCCGGGGGCTTGGCCGGGGAACCGGCGCCGGCCTGGGGCACGGACACCCCTCGTTCGAGGGCCGGGCGCTGGCCGACATCGAGCCCGGTGAGCGTTGCCGGGTTTTCGCCCTTCATGGGCGTGGCGCCATACGCCACCGCCTGATGGACCTGGGCCTGGTTCCGAACGCCGTGGTGGAGGTGGTCCGCCGCGCCCCGCTGGCCGATCCGATCGAGATCCGGCTGGAAGACGCCTTCATCACCCTTCGCCGGACGGAGGCCGCGCGGGTCGAGGTGGTCAAGGTCTGAGCCGCCTCGCCCGCGACCGGCGCCCGCTGCCGGTTGGGACACGGCGTGGACCCTGAGCGTGGACGAGAGTTGCGCGCCGGCGGCCTGATATGCTGTCCATCACCTTCGTGCTCGACGAAGACGACAGCGATACCGCCGGGATCACCCTGGAACAGCCGGCGCCGACCCGCCCTCGCCAACCCGCCCCCGCGCAGTCCGTGTCGGGGGCGGTTGCCGTTCGGCGCCTGCGACGCCAACGTGACAGGGCCGTCCTGAGGTAAGGAGGACTGACGGTCGACGACTGAACCTGTATCCTCGGCCGTCGGTCATCGCGCGCCCGGCAACGCCCGGCAACGCCAGCTTGAACAACGCAGGCAACCGGCACCGCCAAGCGGCGTATGGCCCCTGGCCCGACCAGCCAGAACACAGGCTGGTCCGCTGAACACAAAAGGGCGCTTTCATCCGGCTCTGGCCTGCCCAGGCCGATGCCTCGCCTGTCCCGCTCCGGAGACCAGCCGCCATGGCCGCCGTAAAAAGCCTCGTCGCCTTCATGGGCTTGCTGATCCTCGTTGGCCTCGGCCTGCTGGGTTACGGCATGATGCGGGTCTCGAACGGAATCAGCCCCCAAGAGACCTCCGAAACACCTGTGTTCGGCGCGATCGGGCTGAACCAGCCGGCCGGCTCGCGCCTGCGCGCCGTGATCCCGGATGGCACGGGGCGCCTGCTGCTGACCATCTCAGGGGGCGATCGCCCGGACCGCGTCGTTCTGGTAGACCCGGGCAGCGGCACCGTGCTGGGAACGATCACCC
>CAYFTQ010000131.1:0-7265 GCA_964346035.1 uncultured Roseospira sp.
CCAGAAGGCGCTGCCAACCAGCGAACGATTGGTCTGGTCGACGGGGTCGCGGCGGCGCAAGGGTGTCGCTGGCGCTTGCTCCGACCTGCATCCTGCTATAGGACTGCGCCACGCGCCGACGTGTCGCGGGTGGTTGCGCCGCGCGGTGTCGGCCTGGTTCTCCTGACGACGGATCGAAGACCCCTCCATGTCCCAGACAGCCATCGACACCGATGCGGTGCGCGCGCTCGCCGATCTGCTCGAAGAGACCGGCCTGACCGAAATCGAATACGAATCGAAAGACCTGCGTGTTCGCGTCTCCCGGGCGGCCGCTGTAGCCGCCGCCGCGCCGGCCCCGGCCCCGGCGGCGTCCGCGCCGTCAGGTGCCGCGCCCGCGTCCGGCGCGAGTGCGGCCGAGGATCACCCCGGCGCGGTGACCTCGCCCATGGTGGGTGTCGTCTACCTGGCGCCCGAGCCGGGCGCGGCCAATTTCGTCAAGGTCGGCGATACCGTGGAAGAAGGGACCACCCTGCTTCTGATCGAGGCCATGAAGACCTTCAACTCGGTGCGCGCCCCTCGCGCCGGGCGCGTGACCGCCCTGCTGGTCGGCGATGCCACGCCGGTCGAGTATGGCGAACCGCTCGTCGTCATCGAAGCCTAGGCACCCACGCCATGAGCCATGGTCCACAGATGCCGTCCGACGCGCCGCCCCTGCCGCCGGCGCCTGGTCGTGCCCCGATGACATTCGAGAAGGTTCTGATTGCCAACCGGGGCGAGATCGCGTTGCGCATACTGCGCGCCTGCCGAGAGATGGGTATCCTGACGGTCGCGGTTCATTCGACCGCCGATGCCGATGCCATGCATGTCCGGCTTGCCGACGAGTCCGTCTGCATCGGCCCGCCGGCTGCGCGCGACAGCTATCTGAACAAGGCCGCCCTGCTGTCGGCGGCGACCATTACGGGTTGTGACGCGGTTCACCCCGGCTATGGCTTCCTGTCAGAGAACGCCGATTTCGCCGAGATGGTGCAGGACCACCATATTGCCTTCATCGGGCCGCCGGCCCGTTTGATCCGCATGATGGGCGACAAGATCGCCGCCAAGAAGGCGGCCGCCGAGTCTGGTCTGCCGTGCGTTCCCGGCTCCGACGGGGCGGTGCGCGACGCTGATAGCGCCCGCGTCCTGGCCGAGCAGATCGGCTTTCCGGTGCTCATCAAGGCCGCCGCCGGTGGTGGGGGGCGCGGCATGAAGGTTGCCGAGGGACCCGACGACGTGGTCGAGGCCTGGCGCACCGCCCGCACCGAGGCCGCCGCCGCCTTTGGCAACGGCGACGTCTACATGGAAAAGTACCTGGCCCGCCCGCGTCATATCGAGGTCCAGGTGCTTGCCGACATGCACGGCACCGTGGTCCATCTGGGGGAGCGGGACTGCTCGCTTCAGCGCAAGCACCAGAAAGTGCTGGAGGAAGCACCCTCGCCGGCCCTGTCGGCACAGGAACGCGAGCGCATCGGCGCCATCGCCTGCGAGGCCACGCGCAAGCTGGGCTACTACAACGCCGGCACGATGGAATTCCTGTATGAGGACGGCAATTTCTATTTCATGGAAATGAACACCCGTCTCCAGGTCGAGCATCCGGTCACCGAAATGGTTACCACCCTGGACCTGGTGAAGGAACAGATCCGCATCGCCCAGGGCGAGACGCTGGGATACGGCCAGAGCGACATCCGCTTCGCCGGCCACGCCATCGAATGCCGCATCAACGCCGAACACCCGGTTACCTTCGCGCCCTCGCCCGGCACCATCGGGCGCTACCACGCCCCCGGCGGCATGGGTGTGCGGGTCGAATCGGGCATGTATACCGGCCTGAAGGTGCCGCCGCACTATGACGGCATGATCGCAAAGCTGGTGGTGCATGGCGCCAACCGCACCGAATGCCTGATGCGGCTGCGCCGGGCGCTGGGTGAATACGTCATCGAGGGGGTGGAGACCACCATTCCCCTTCACAAGCGGCTTGTGGAAACCGATAATTTTGTGACCGGCGACTATGACATTCGCTGGCTGGAAGCCTTCGTCGCGAAACCGACGGACGGTTCGGTCTGATCGGATGCCACTGTGTCCGGGGATGCCACTGTGTCCGGGGATGCCACTGTGTCCGGGGATGGCGCGTCGGCGTTGACCCGGACTGATCACCATCGCCACGGCCCGGTGTCAGCGAAACACCGACTGGTACTCGCTGCGGGCGCGTTCCAGGTCGTCCAGGTGGCCGATGTCCATCCAGTATTCCCGCAAGGGAAAGCCGGCCACCGGTTTGCCGTCTTGCAAAAGTTGTGACAAGAGTGTGGTCATGTCGAAGTGGCCATGCGTTGGCACCAGATCAAGCGCGGCAGGCGACAGCACATAGATTCCGGCGTTGATAAAGAACGCGTGGCGTGGCTTTTCGGTAATGCTTGAGACCCGATTGGCATCGAACTCGATCACGCCATAGGGCACCTGCACGGCGTATTCGCGCACGCACATGGTCGCGGCGGGTGCGTTTTCCTGGTGAAAGCGCAGCAGGGTGGCGAAGTTGACCGAGGTCAGCAGGTCCGCGTTCATCACCAGCACCGGCACCTGGGGCCGCTCCGGCAACAGCGACAGCGCGCCGGCGGTGCCTCGTGCCTCGGTTTCCATCAGGTAATCGACACTGGCGCCGAACCGCTCGCCGTTGCCGAAGTGGTCCTGGATCTGCTCGGCGCGATAGTTCACGGACAGGAACAGGCGACGGAACCCCTGCTCGACCAGGGATTCAACGATGGTGTGGATTACCGGCTTGCCGCCCACCTTCAGCATGGGTTTGGGTGTGTCTTGT
Source organism: uncultured Roseospira sp. (assembly GCA_964346035.1). GTDB lineage: Bacteria > Pseudomonadota > Alphaproteobacteria > Rhodospirillales > Rhodospirillaceae > Rhodospira. The sequence goes on from CAYFTQ010000131.1 coordinate 2,825, forward strand.
GTCAGCGGATGCAGCCGCGTGCCCAGCCCCCCGGCCATCAGCACCACCCAGGCGTCCTGATGGTCCCCGGCCAGCAGGGCGTCCAGCTCGTGCAGGCCGACCAGATGGCCGGTTTCGGTCACCACGGGGACATGGTGGAGCTTGTGAGTCCGCATCAGGGCTCGCGCCGCCGTCAGGTCGTCGTCCGGTCGCACGGTGCGGGGTTGGCGGTTCATGATGGCCGTGACCGGCGTGTCCAGGGACAGCCGGCGCAGCACCGCGCGCCGGATGTCGCCATCGGTGACGGTGCCCAGCAGGCGGCCGTCCTCGACCACCAGGATGATCTGGCGGGCGAGGGCGTCCAGGCGCTCCATGGAATGCTGGATGGTGGCCTCGGGGCCAATGGCGACGTCGGTCCAGTCAGGCATGGCGGTCTCTCGCGGGGGTGCCGGTCACGATCGCGCCGGCTGGAACATCGGACATCACGGTCGCGCCGGCGCCCACCGTGGCGCCATCACCGACCGAGATGCCCGGCAGCACGGTGGCGCCGGCGCCGACCAGGACGGCGCGGCCCAGGGTCACGTTGCCGCACAGGGTGGCCCCGGGCGCGACATGGCAGAAGGCGCCCAGGCGGCCGTCATGGTCCACCCGCGCGCCGGTGTTGACGATGGCGCCCCGACCGAGGACGGAGTCAGGCTGCACCACGGCTCCGGCCATGACCTGGACGCCGTCCTCCACGATGCAGTCAGCGGCCAGGATGGCGCGTGGGTGGCACAGGGCGGGGCAGGCAAAGCCCAGGGCCTCGAACCGGGTTTGCAGGCGCTCGCGCGCCAGGATGTCGCCCGGCCCGATGGCCACGGCGTAGCGGTCGGGCTGCCGGCTCCAGGGGCCATCGTCCGGCCCCAGGGCGGCCAGGCCGCGCCAGCCGACGGCGGCCCCCGGCCCGGCCCAGCCCGCCAGGGGCAGCCGCAGTGCTCGCAGGCCATCCAGGACCACCTTGGCGTGGCCGCCATTGCCAAGCAGGACGACCGGCGCCTCGGACGGCATCACGCAGGCTCCGCCGCCTGGATCGCTTCGTCGGCGTCATAGGCCCGCGTGGCCGAGATGCCGAGAAGATCCCACAACGCGATCGGCGACAGCCCCGTCGCGGGCCGCTTCAGGGTCAGGTTTTCGGTGCTGAAGGTCTCTCCGGCCTCGATGCGGCGGGCCGCCACGATGCTCTTGCGGGCCACCGCCATGTTGGCGCGTTCCGCCGGAGCCGGCTGCTTGGCGCCGTCGCCCAGCGCCGCCTCGACAGTGCGGATCCCTAAGACAAGGGCGCCGAAACCAGCCGGGTCAAGCGATGCACGATGATCCGGCCCCGGCATGGCGCGATCAAGGGTCAGGTGTTTCTCGATCACGGCGGCGCCTCGTGCCACCGCCGCCACGGCAACGGCATGCCCCTCGCTATGGTCGGACAGCCCGACCGGCAGGCCGAACGCCTCGCGCAGGGTGTCCATGGCGCGCAGATTGATGGTGTCCGGCGGGGCCGGGTATTCGGTCGTGCAGTGCAACAGGGTGACCCGGTCGCGCAGACCGTCCGCATGCTCGGCCAGGGCCGCCGCGAAGGCCGTGCGGCCGGGCTTGGTGGTGCCGCCCGCGTAGCCGAACGCGAGCACACCCAGGGCCTCGCGCACCTCGTCCAGGGTCGCCATGCCGGTGGACAGGATGACCGGGCGGCCCAGGCGCGCGACCTCCAGCAACAGCGGGGCGTTGGTCATGTCGCCCGAGCCCACCTTGACGCGCGCCATGCCAAGGTCGCCGATCAGCCAGCGCAGGCTGTCCGCGTCAAAGGGCGTGGAAAGGAATTCGACCCCCCTGGCGCGACAGCGCTCAAGGATGGCGCGATGCGCGTCCGGCCCCAGTTCCAGGGCCTTCAGCATGGCCCACTGGCTTTGCGCGGCGTCCGTGGTCTCGGTCTGATAGCGCGCCTTGGGAGCGGCGCGGGTCACCAGCGCGTCGGCGCGGAAGGTCTGGAACTTCACCACATCGGCGCCGGCGTCGGCCGCCGCGTCCACCAGCTTCAGCGCCAGATCAAGCGATCCGTTGTGATTGACGCCGGCCTCGGCGATGATGGTGACGCGGCTCATGGTGCCCCTGTTTCCGTCAGCCCGTGTCATGGAAGCGTTTCCGGGCCAAGGCCGCCGGCGACTCCAGCGCCGCCAGGATCTCCACGATGCGCGCGCCCGCGCGCCCATCCCCATAGGGATTAACCACATCGCGCGCGTCGGTGACAAGGGCGCGGGCCACTGCCTCGGCGATGGCGGCGCGGGTGGGCGGACAGTCGATGACCGAAACCGCCCTCAGCCGGCCGGCCTGACGATCGCCGATGTTGACGGTTGGAATGCCGAACGAGGGCGCCTCGTAGAGCCCGCTTGACGAGTTGCCGACCACGGCGGTGGCGGCAGCCAGCGCCGCAGCATAGCCGTCGTGGCCCAGGGAATCCCGGAACGCGCTGTTGGGGCGCCGCTCCGCGTAGGTGCGCGCGGCTTCCGTCAGGCGGCGACCGTCGGCGTCGGCGTTGGAACCGGTGAACAGAAGCGCCACCGAGGGGTCCAGGCCGTCCAGGGCGGCGGCCAGTTCGGCGAACTGGTCCAGGGCGGGCGTCGGCTCCAGCGTGGCGGGATGAACGGTGATCAGCAGCAACGGGCCGTCCACCGCCAGCCCCAGCCGAGTGCGCAGCGCCGCCGGGGACTCGCGCGGGGTCTCCAGCAGGCCGTCCAGGCCGGGGCTGCCGACGATATGGACGCGGGTCGGGTCTTCGCCCATCTGGCGCACGCGGGCGGCGGCCGCCTCGTTGGTCACGAAATGAAGGTGGCTCATCTTTGTGATGGCATGGCGCAGGGCATCGTCGATGGCGCCCTCGGTGATGTCGCCGCCGGCGATGTGGGCCACCGGAACCCGCGCCATCTGGGCCGCGCAGACCGCGCCAAGGATCTCGTAGCGGTCGCCCAGGACCAGCATCAGGTCCGGCGGAGACGCGGCCAGCACGGCGCCCACGCCCTGCACGCCGCGCGCCAGGGCGCGGGTGACGGCGGCGGCATCATCCGCCCCGGGCTCCAGGATGGGCACGCGATGGGCGATGAGGAAGCCGTCGGCCTCGATCTCGGCGGCGGTGGCGCCCCGCGTCTCGTCCAGGTGCGTTCCGGTCGCCAGGATGCGCAGGCGAAAGCGTTCATCGTCGCGCATCAGCCGGGCCGGGCTGCGCAACAGGCCCCAGTCGGCGCGGGTGCCGGTGACCAGCAAGACGTCAAGCATTGCGGTCCAGCTCCCATCGGGCCGACGACGGCAGGTTGATCAGGCTGGCCGCCAGCGCCTCGGCGCAGGGCAGCGCCATTCGTGGCGCGTCGGCGTACATCGGCAGGCGGTGCAGCGGCGTCCACGCCGGCCGGGTCATGTAACCGGCGTCGTTGGTAGCCCCCAGGATGGCGTCGCGACAATCCTCGTCCGGCCGCTCCAGGCAAAGGGCGATCAGCCAGGCGTTGCTCTCGCAGCCGGGCGGGTCGGGCACGATGGCCGCGCCGGCCAGATCGGCGAAGGCTTCGCGGTAGCGTGCCGCCAGCCGCCGCTTGGCCGCGACGAAATCCGGCAAGCGCTCAAGCTGCGCCACCCCCAGCGCGGCATTCAGGTTGGGCAGGCGGTAGTTGTAGCCGACGGCGTCATGGTCGAACCGCCAGCGGTGCGCCACCTTGGCGGTGGTCGTCAGGTGTTTGGCGCGGTCGGCCAGGGCGTCGTCATTGGTCAGGATGGCGCCACCGCCGCCGGTGGTGATGATCTTGTTGCCGTTGAAGGACAGCACCGACAGCAGGCCGTCGCCACCGACCGGACGGCCGTGGGCGCGGCTGCCCAGGGCCTCGGCGGCGTCCTCGACGATCGGCAGGCCCCAGCGGCCGGCGACCCGCGTTAGCGCGGCCATGTCCACGGGCAGGCCGAAGACGTGCATGGGCACCACGGCGGCCAGGCGCCGGCCGGTCTCGCGGTTCACCAGGGCGTCCCCGCGCCGGGTCGCGACCCGCTCCAGGTGGGCGTCCAGCCGGGCGGCGTCCAGGCCCAGCGAGACGTCCTCGCTGTCGCAGAAATGGGGTGCCGCGCCCAGGTGGGCGACGGCGTTGGCGGTGGCGACGAAGGTCAGGGCCGGCACCAGCACCTCGTCGCCCGGCGCCACCCCGGCCAGTTGAAGGGCCACCTGAAGCGCGGCCGTGCCGTTGACCACCGCGACCGCGCGGCGCACCCCGCAGGCCTCGGCCAGCATGGCCTCGAAGCGGTCCACATAGGCCCCGACCGAGGACACAAAGGTGCTGTCCAGCGCGTCGTTGACATAGGCCCGGGCGTTGCCGTCCAGGCGCGGTTCATGCAACGGAATGCCGCCGCCCCCGGCCGGGCCGAGCACGGTTTCAAGACGGCTCAGGATATCCGCCGGATC
>CAYFTQ010000132.1:0-7200 GCA_964346035.1 uncultured Roseospira sp.
ATGCCATCGACGAGACCAACCGCCGGCGCGAGAAGCAGCAGGCCTATAACGCCGAACACGGCATCACGCCGGAAAGCGTGCGGGCGCACATCTCGGATGTGATGCAGAGCGTCAACGAGAAGGACTATGTCACCGTCGACGCGGGCGCTGATGGCGGCCCGCCGCTCAGCGGCCACAACCTGCGCAATCACGTGGCCGACCTGGACAAGCGCATGCGCGCCGCCGCCGCCGACCTGGAGTTCGAGGAAGCGGCCCGGCTGCGCGACGAGATCAAGCGGCTGGAGGCCATGGATCTGGGGCTGGAGGGCGGGTTCGCGGAGGACGGCGGCAAGGGCGGAGCCGCCAATCCCCTGCTGGCCTCCGTGCGGCGGGCCGAATCGGCGCGCGGCGGCAAGGGCGCGGCGAAGACCAAGACCAAGGCGACATCGCGCGGCAGGGCCAAATCCGGTCAGCCGGGGGGCGCGCGCGGCAAATCCTCCGGCGGGTAGGGCGGCGGATGGCCGGCTGCGGCTGGCGGCGCGCTCCGCTGGAGGTCTTGCGCCCGGCCGTCGGTGCCCTGCTGCCGATCGGGGCTCCTCCGCCAAGAGACAAGCGGGGCGCACGTGCCGGATCGAAAACGGCGCGCGGTCCTGACATGACCCGGACCGCTCCATGCCGCCGGCGGGATTCATCACCACGAGAGCCAAAAGAAAAGGGAGAGGCGTGAGCCTCTCCCTTTCCCGCGACGACCCCGAAGGATCGCCACAAAGGTCGTGGACCGGAGCCTTAGAAGCTCAGGCCGACGCCGACGAAACCACCGGTGCCGGTGGCGTCGGCAGTGGCGCCGCGGCCGTCCTGGTCGGCGTGGAAGATCGCCGCACCGAGGTCGATGCCCGGGGCCAGGATGTAGTTACCGGAGGCCATGATGCCCCAGGTGTCGGAGGTGTTGTCGATGTCCATTTCCTCGAACTGGAACGCCACGCCGTACGGGCCGTTCTGGTAGGAGGCGCCAACCAGCCAGGCCTGGGTATCGTTGCCGTTGTCGTAGTCCCAGTAACCGTAAGAACCGCCGACCTCGAAGCCCATGTAGCCGATGGCCGCACCGCCGCGCCAAAGTTCGAAGTCGGAAGTTCCGCCCTCGCCGTTGGCGAACGCGTACTGGGCGTCACCATGCAGGCTGACACCGCTGAAGTCGTTATCGAAGTTCACACCGAACTGGGTGATGTCGGTGGTGCCGACGGTGGCGTTGTAATCGAAGAAGCCGCCATCGTCGTTGCCATCAACTTCCGGCGCATAGTCGGCGGCCAGGGTGAAGCCGAAGAACGACGGGGTGATGTAGGACACGCCCAGGTCGTCGCTGGTGTAGTAGTTGTAGGCCGTGTTGATCGGGCCCAGGTACGTCCAGTACTCGTCGTTGCCGATCACGCCGCCGGCGGACGGGGCATCATAGGCCATGGAGCCGGCAAAGCCCTGGCGCTGACCAAGCTGCAGGCTACCGAAGTTGCCGGTGAACTGGATGGCCTGCTCGTCGGCGTTGCTGGTGCTGCTGGCCTCGGCCTCAAGCTGGATGATCGCCTTGACGGTGATGCCGTTGTCCAGCGTGGTGGCACCGGTGAAGTACAGTTCGGTGTCCGTGGTCATGCCGATATTGGACCAGTCGGTGCCGGCCGCGTCGTCATCAATGCCGCCGACGCCCACGAACACGTTCTGCTTGCCGCCGATGCTCAGCTCGATCGGGGCCGCGAAGGCCGAGCCGGCAAAAGCGACGCCGGCGATCAGGGCCGTCGTGCCGTAAAGGACCTTTTTCATGACTTCTCCTCTCACTGAAAGGGTCTGACCTGTGATTTTTTGGTCCGGCGCCGACGGCACCTGTGGACCTTTGGACTGTGATTCCCGCCGTTCCTGCCGGGTTCGCGACTAAGATAAGGCCACGACCGGCTGGTCTGCGTCAACGTGGCGATGCCAGGGGAGCACTCAATTGACGGTGCCGTGGCAACTCCGCAACAGTGCGCCGCGCTGGGCATCGCACGGCCCCGTGGATCGGCGATTCAGCCCGGCGTTTCAAGACATTTGACGGGGTTCGGGGGCAAGCCGCCCGTGGGTGGGGCAGATCTGCCACACCGGGTCGTGGGGGCTTGATGGCCGGGGGCGCTCCGGTGATAGGCAAGGGCGCAGACGCGGGCTATGGTGTCGGCGATGCCCGTGCGGCCGGCTGCGGGGGTACGCGCCGAAGCCGGGGCCATCCATGACCCGCTTGCCTTCCAATTCCTGCCGGATGCCTTTGTCCATGGATCTTGCCGTGTCTCCGCTTGCGCCCGCGCGCTTTGTTGAACCCGCGCCGGTGGCTGGCGTCCGTCTGGCCACGCGGGCTTGTGGCGTGCGCTATGCCGAGCGCACCGACGTTCTGCTCGGGCTGTTCGATCCCGGCACCACCGTTGCCGGAGTGCTGACCCGCTCTGCCACCCGTTCCGCGCCGGTTGAGTGGTGTGCGCGGGGGCTGGAGACCGGGGCCGCCCGCGTGCTGGTGGTCAACGCCGGCAACGCCAATGCCTTTACCGGGCAGCGCGGGGCCTCGTCGGTGGCGAATATCGCGGCCGGCGCGGCCGCCGCCGCCGGCGGGGACTGCGCGCCCGAGCAGGTATTCGTTGCCTCCACCGGGACCATCGGGGAGTTCCTGCCGGACCAGCGCATCACCGGCCCGCTGCCCACGATGGCTGCCGAGGCCCGCGCGGACGGCTGGGGCGCGGCGGCACGCGCCATCATGACCACCGACACCTTCCCGAAGACGGCCAGCATGGCGACGCGCGTCGGCGACGTGCCGGTGACACTCTCGGGCATTGCCAAGGGTTCGGGCATGATCGCGCCGGACATGGCCACCATGCTGGCCTTTGTCGCCACGGACGCGACCCTGCCGGCCGAGCTGCTGGACGCGCTGCTGCGGCCGGCGGCCGATGCCTCGTTCAACAGCATCACGGTGGACGGCGACACCAGCACGTCGGACACGCTGCTGTTGTTCGCCACCGGCAAGGCCGCTCACGCGCCCGTGACAGGGCCGAGGGATCCGGTCCTGAGGCACTTCCGGCGCGACCTGAACGCCGTGTTGCTGGATCTGGCGCATCAGGTCGTGAAGGACGGCGAGGGCGCCAGCCGGTTCGTGGAGATTCGCGTCTCCGGCGCCGCCAGCCGGCGCGCGGCCCGGCGCATTGGGCTGGCCATTGGCAATTCGCCGCTGGTCAAGACTGCCATCGCCGGCGCCGATGCCAACTGGGGCCGCATCGTCATGGCCGTCGGCAAGGCGGGCGAGAAAGCCGATCGCGACCGGCTGGCCATCCGCATCGGCGGGGTTCAGGTGTGTGCGGACGGGCTGGCCGTGCCGGGCTATGACGAAAGTCCGGTCGCCGCCCACATGGCGGGCCGCGATATCCTCATCGAGGTCGATGTCGGCGTCGGGCGTGGCCGGGCGACCGTGTGGACCTGCGACCTGACCCATGGCTACATTGACATCAATGCCGACTATCGAAGCTGAATCGGCGGCCCGGCTGGCCGCGTTGCTTGGGCCGGAAGGCGGGTGCGAGGCCGTGTTGCCCCTTGTCACCGACCGACTGGTGCTGCGTCCAACGACCCTGGCCGACGGTCCCATCCTGGCGCCGCTGGCGGGCGACCGGACGGTGGCGTGCCGGGCCGCCTCCATGCCGCATCCCCTGACGGACGCCGACATCCAGGCGTGGATTGCCGAGGCCGCGCAGCACCGGCGGGCCGGCACCGGCGTCGTCCTGGTCATCACGGATCGCCGCGACGGGGCGATCGTGGGGGCCATCGACCTGATCTGGGACATGCTGTGGCCGGCCGGTGACGTCGGCTTCTGGATCGCCCCCGACCGCCAGAGTCGCGGTTACGCGACCGAAGCCCTGCGGGCGATCCTGGCGTTGGGGTTCGAGACCCTCGGGCTGGAGGCCGTGCGTACCGATGTCATGCCGGAGAACGCCCCATCGCGGCGCGTTCTGGACCGCTGCGGGCTGCGTCCGGACGGGCGCCGGACCGCGCTCCACGTTCCGGCCCTGGGCCAGGCGTGTGACCATGACGGCTATGCGCTGACCCGGGACGCCTGGCAGGCCGATCGCGCCGCCCGCTCCCACGTGGTGCTGGTGGTGGCCGCCGCCCTGGTGGACCGGGACGGCCGCGTGCTGCTGACCCGCCGGCCCGAGGGCAAGCCCATGGCCGGTTTGTGGGAATTTCCGGGTGGCAAGGTGGATCAGGCCGAGACGCCGGAGCGCGCCCTGATTCGGGAACTGGGCGAGGAACTGGGCATCGACGCGCACGGTTCCTGTCTGGCGCCCCTGACCTTTGCCTCCCATTCCTATGCGGACTTTCACCTTCTCATGCCGTTGTATGTGCTAAGAACGTGGCGTGGATCGGTGCGCCCGCGCGAGGGTCAGGAGATGGCCTGGGCACGCGCGGCGCGGCTGCGCGACTATCCCATGCCGCCCGCCGACCCGCCGCTGATCCCGGCGTTGCAGGACCTGCTTGGGGGGTGACAGGCCCCCGGGGCCGCGCGCGTTGCCTTGGAGAGACCATGACCTCGGAACCGGACGATACCCCAGACGCCGCCATGCTTGTCATTGGCAACGAGATCCTGTCGGGCCGCACCCGGGACGCCAACATCGGTTTCGTGGCCGAGCGGCTGGGCGCGATGGGTGTTCCGCTGCGCGAGGCACGCATCGTCGCGGACGACCAGGACGCCATCGTGGCGGCCGTCAACGCCCTGCGCCGGCGGTATGCCTATGTGTTCACCAGCGGCGGCATCGGTCCCACGCATGACGACATCACGGCGGCCAGCATCGCTGCGGCGTTTGCCCGTCCGCTGGTCCGCCATCCCGACGCCGTGCGGCGGCTGGAGCGCTACTACGGCGACGACCTGACCGAGGCCCGGCTGAAGATGGCCGAAACCCCCGAGGGGGCCAGCCTGATCGAGAACCCGACCAGCGCCGCGCCCGGCTTCCGGCTGGAGAACGTATTCGTTCTGGCCGGGGTGCCGTCCATCCTGCAAGCCATGTTCGAGGGCCTGACGGCAACCCTGAACGGCGGCCCGCCGATTCTCAACCGCGCCGTCACGGCCACCGTGCGCGAGGGCGACATTGCCGAGCCCCTGGCCGGCATCCAGGCCCGCTGGCCCGCCGTGGACATCGGCAGCTATCCATGGGCGCGTGGCGGTGCGCTGGGCACGACCCTGGTCGCGCGCGGCACCGATCCCCATGTGCTGGAAGCCGTTGTCACCGACATCGCCGCCATGATCGACGGCATGGGGCTGGACGCGACCATCCTGGAAGACAGCGGGTGAGGCCCGACCCGGACCACCTTCGCGGAGCGCACCCCATGACCATGCCCCGACACGAACGCGCCGCCGTGCTGTTCCTGGCCCGCCATGTGGCCTATGGGCTGGTGGGCGCGCTGACATTCCTGATCGGTCTGGTAGTGACGGACGTCGGTGGCCTGGGCTCGCTGGCGCTGTCGTCCGACCAGGGCTGGTTGTCCCTGCTGCTGCTGTTCGGCGGCCTGTTCGTGACCTTCGGCGGGGTCGCCTTCGGCATTGGTGTCATGACGCTCGGCGAGGACCGCTATTGAGCGGCGTCAATCCGGCGACGCCACCCTGGTTCGAGGCCCGGGTTCCGCCGGAGGCCGCCGGAGAGCGCCTCGACCGCTGGCTGGCCGGGGCTCACGGCACCCTGTCGCGCTCGCGCCTGAAGGCGCTGATCGAGGGGGGCGCCGTGACACTGGACGGGGCGGTCCGGATGGATCCGGCCGAACGCCTGAAGGGGGGCGAGCGGGTCGGCCTGGTAGAGCCTCCGCCCGAGGACGCCACTCCGGCGCCCCAGGCGCTTCCCATACAGGTCGTGTTCGAGGATGAGCACGTTATTGTCGTGGACAAGCCGGCCGGGCTGGTGGTTCATCCGGCGCCCGGCAATGCCGACCGTACACTTGTCAACGCGCTGCTGGCGCATTGCGCGGATTCGCTGTCCGGGATTGGCGGTGTGCGCCGGCCGGGTATCGTTCACCGGCTGGACAAGGATACCACCGGCCTGATGGTGGTGGCCAAGACCGACCAGGCCCATCGCGCCCTGGCGGCCCAGTTCGCGGACCGCACGCTGCATCGGGTCTATCAGGCGCTGGTCTGGGGCGTGCCGGCGCCGGCCGGTGGCGACATTGACGCCCCCATCGGGCGTCACCTGACGCGCCGCACCCGTATGGCCGTGGTGCCAGAGGCCCGGGGCGGCAAGCCGGCCTTGACGCGCTATCGCGCCATCAAGGCGTGGGTGCCGGATCTGGCCCTGGTCGAATGCCGGCTGGCCACCGGGCGGACCCATCAGATCCGGGTTCACATGGCGCATATCGGCCACCCCCTGGTGGGCGATGCCACTTACGGTCAGCGCGGGTCCGGCCGTGCCGGCGTGCCCGCACGTCGCGCGCCCGCCTTGCCGCCGGCCGCCGTGAGCGCTCTGATCGGCTTTCCCCGTCAGGCTCTGCACGCCGTTTCGATCGGCTTCCGGCATCCGGTGGGGGGTGAACCGATTCATCTGGAATCCCGTATTCCAAGGGATTTCAGGGAGATCCTGGACCTTCTGGAATCATGAAAAAAAATTCACCCTGATCTCCGACCAAATTGGTACTGTATGGATGGACTCGGAGAAGGGTGACCGATACGATGACGATTGGTCACGCCGAAGCATGATTGCCGTTCCATGGGCGGAGAGACAGGCGGTTCCCTGCGGGGCACGTCGCCCGGGTCCTCCGGCGGAGTGGCGAGGCGGCAACAAGGAGAGCGGCTCATGGCGAACGCACCCGGTGGCCTTCTGGGCCTGGAACCCGAGAGCAACCTGTCGCGCTACCTGCAGACGATTCGGAAGTTTCCGATGCTGGCGCCGGACGAGGAATTCACCCTTGCCCAGCGCTATCGCGAAAGCGGCGATTCGGACGCGGCGCACCGTCTGGTATCAAGCCATCTGCGCCTGGTGGCCAAGATCGCGATGGGCTATCGCGGCTATGGCCTGCCCATGGGCGAGGTGATCTCCGAGGGCAATGTCGGCCTGATGCAGGCCGTCAAGCGCTTTGACCCGGACCGCGGCTTCCGTCTGGCAACCTACGCCATGTGGTGGATTCGCGCCTCGATTCAGGAATACATTCTGCGATCTTGGTCGCTGGTGAAAATGGGAACCACCGCGAGCC
>CAYFTQ010000133.1:0-7112 GCA_964346035.1 uncultured Roseospira sp.
CCGGCTTGGTCACTCCGGCCAGTACATCCTTTCGGTCAGCGATACCGGATGCGGCATGAACGCCGAGGAAATCGCCACGGCGATGACAAACTTCGGGCAGATCGCGGGCGTCTTCAGCCGCGCCACCGGTGGCACGGGTCTCGGTCTGCCCTTGTCCCGCGCCCTGGTCGAGGCGCATGGTGGATCGCTGGACATCATCAGCCAACCCGGCGAGGGCACGACGGTGAGCGTGCGCTTTCCGGCGGAGCGCGTCCGCCCGCCTCCGGAAAACACTTCGGCACCATGAGCGGCGACTCGTCCGGCGATCCGCGATGGGAGCGCCACGCAGCCGGTGTTCCGGCCCGACCAGGTGTCTATATGCTGGCCCTGTGGTTGCCGCAGGGGGCTCACCTGCCGCCCCGTCTGGCCGACAGGGGCGAACGCCCCGCCCTGCCGCCCGGGTGGGTGGTCTACGCCGGCAGCGCGCACGGCCCGGGTGGACTGCGGGCACGCCTGGGCCGACACCTGCAAGCGACGAAGACCCGCCGCTGGCACGTTGACTGGCTGACCACCGCACCCGGGGTCCGTGCGTGGGTGCGCGCTCTTCCGGGGTCGGCGCTGTCGGAATGCGATCTGGTCGCACAGTTGCTTGCGCGGCCCGGCGCCAGCAGCCCGGTAGCGGGCTTCGGGGCCAGTGACTGCCGCACCTGCGCCGCCCATCTGGTCGCTCTGGCAGCGTCACCACCACCGGCCGCGGCGCCGTGCGGCACCGACAACGGGCCACCTTTCGCACCTGATCGGTGCCGGTTATGATCCGGCCGCCTTCGCCCTCCATCCCGTCCTGACAACCAGGGAACCCGCCGTCCCCATGACCGCGCGCCCAGCCGCCGCCCCCGTGGCCACGCCCGCATGCGACCCGTCCGATCACCGGCCGCCACAGCCCATGGGGACGGCCCGGTTGGTCCGCCGGCTGGCGCGGGATTTCCTGTCGCCCTATTTGCGCCGATTGGTCCTGGCCGTGCTGTGCATGCTGGCCATGGCCCTGGCCACCGCCGCCACCGCCTGGCTGATGGAACCGGCCATCAACCAGGTCTTCCTGGGGCGCAGGCAAGAGGCCCTGTGGTGGGTGGCCGGCGGAATCATGGCCGCCTTTGTCGTGCGGGCCGTCGGCAACTATGGCCAGGCGGTGATTGTCACGTCGGTCGGCCTGCGCCTGCTGGCGGACCTGCGCGACCGGCTGCACGACAAGATATGGAGCATGGAACTGCGGTTCTTTCAGGCCCGTACCACCGGTAATCTGGTCACCCGCTTCACCGCAGACGTGCAGCGCATGCGGTTTGCCACTGCGAACACCCTGAAGGCGCTGGGCAGCGACCTGGTCTCGTTGATCGCCCTGATGGCGCTGGTGATCTGGCAGGACTGGGTTCTAGCCTCCATCGCGCTGGTGATCGCCCCGTTGACGGTGCTTCCGGTGCGCCGCCTGGGTCGCAAGGTGCGCCGCCGCACCCGCGACACGCAGGAGGAAACCGGACGCCTGCACGCGCTCATGACGCAGAGCCTGCGGGGCATCCGCGTGGTCTGGACCGACGGCCGGGCCGACCTGATGGCGGCCCGCGTCTCCGCCCTGATCGACCGCATATTCCGGCGCCAGATCAGCGGAGAACGAGCCCGCACCCTGATCACGCCGATCATGGAGCTGGCCAGCGGCGTCGCTCTCGGGCTGGCGTTGTTTGTCGGCGCGACGCGCATCCTGGATGGCCACACGGACGCCGGCGCGTTGACCTCCATGCTGACCGCACTGCTGATGGCCTACCAGCCGGCCAAGCGGCTGGCGAACCTGTATTCCGTCGCCCAGGAGGGGCTGGCCGCCGCCGAACGGCTGTTCCAGGTCCTGGACACGGAGCCGGACCTGGTGGAGCGGCCCGACGCCATAAGCCTGCCAGCGGGCACAGCCTCGGGAACCGGCGCCGGCACCGGCGCGCTTGGGTTCCGTGGAGTTTCGTTCGCCTACGACCCGGAACAACCCGTCCTGACGGGCATCGAGCTGGAAATCGGCGCCGGAGAAGTGGTCGCGCTGGTCGGTCCCTCGGGGGCTGGAAAGTCAACGCTTCTCAATCTTGTGCCTCGCTTCCTTGATGTCACGTCGGGGGCCGTGATGATGGACGGCCACGACGTCCGGAACCTGACGCTGGCGTCCCTGCGCGCGCGCATCGCGCTGGTGACGCAGGAGACGTTCCTGTTTGACGAGACCGTGCGCGCCAATCTGCTGTACGCCCGCCCCAATGCCTCGACGGCCGAGGTCGAGGCGGCGGCCCGCGCCGCCGACGCGTGGTCCTTCATTCAGTCCCTGCCGCAGGGCCTGGACACGCCCATCGGGGCCATGGGTGGACGCCTGTCGGGCGGCGAGCGTCAACGGCTGGCCATCGCCCGGGCCATTCTCAAGGACGCCCCCGTGCTGCTTCTGGACGAGCCGACCTCGGCCCTGGACACGGCGGCGGAAACGCGCGTCCAGGCGGCCCTGGACAGGCTGGCGCGCGGGCGCACCACCCTGATCGTGGCGCATCGTCTGTCAACCATCGTTCAGGCGGATCGCATCTGTGTTTTGGCGGGCGGGCGTATCGTGGAACAGGGGGATCACGCGGACCTTCTTGCAAACGGCGGAGTCTATGCCAATCTCTATCATGACGCGATATCGCCCCCTGTCGGTGAAACCGGGCCTTCATGACCACCGAACGGATGCCATCGCCGGCAGGCGGACCAGTTAGGGCTGGCCATGCGAACCCTCATCTGAAAGGATCGCACTCCATGGAAAGGGTTCCCGCAACACGATACCGTATGGCGGGCTTCCCGGCCTGCCCCGTGAGCAGTCCCGGGCGACCGGGTGTGGCCTTTGGTTCTGGGTCGGGGTGAAGATGGCGGAACGGCAACAGACTGCGGACGCTGTCCGGTCTGGTCACGGCGAAGAGTCGAGCGAGAACGGCAGGTCGTCGGCCGAACAGGCCGAGGCCCTGTTCTGTCCCGTGTCGCTGGATGCCCTGATCCGCACCGTCCCTGGCATCGTGTTCCGGCGCGTCCTGCATCGCGACGGCACTTTCGACTATCCGTTCCTGTCGGATTCCCTTCGGGACTTCGTCGGCCACGATCCGCAGAATCCGGTTATCGCCCGGGACGGCTCGCTGGATTTCATCCATTGGGCGGATCGCGATACCTATTTGGCGCGCATTCAGGACTCGGCGCGCACCGGCCAACGCTGCGAGGAATCGTTCCGGACCATCGGCCTGGATGGTGACGTCAGATGGTTCGCCGGGTCCAGCTTGCCGCGCGCGTGCGACGACGGCGCGGTGGTTTGGGACGGAACCCTGATCGACATCACCGACCGGCGCCGCGCCGAATACTGGCTGGGCATGATCATGGATCATGCCGCCGACGTCATCATCACCATGGATGAACGCGGCCACATCGAATCGTCCAACGCCGCATCCCAGGCGGTGTTCGGGTTCGAAGCCGAGGCGCTGAGCGGCATGCCGGCCTCGACCCTGATGCCGCAGCTTGAACAGGGCGACCTGAGCGAGGCCCTGCGCCGCTATCTGCTGGCCGGCGAGAACACGCTGGTGGGCGCCGGCCCGCGCGAGTTGCTGGGCCGCCACAAAAACCAGGCCCACTTTCCCATTGAAGTGGTCCTGTCCGAGGTGCTGACCGAGGGTCGGCGGCTGTTCATCGCAGTCATCCGCGACATATCGCAACGCAAGGCCGCCGAGGCGGCCCTGATGGAAAGCCAGCGCCGTCTTGCCAATATCGCAGAGAACATCCAGGGCCTGGTTTTCCAGCGGGTGCTGAAGTCGGACGGCCGGCTCCGCTTTCTCTACCTCAGCGGCTCCGTGCTGAGCGACGCGGGATGCTCCGCCGAAGCCATCATGCACGACGGCGCCCTCTTCCTTGACGTTCTGGACCCGGCAGACCGGCCCCGCTTCCAGCAAGCCCTGGAGCGTTCGGCACGGTCCATGGAACCGATGGAAGACGACTACAGGGTCTTGAGCCAGGATGGTCGAGAGCGTTGGTTGCGGGGCTGGTCGCGGCCGCATCGGGCCGCCAATGGAGATGTCATCTGGGAGGGTGCCGCGCTTGACGTCACGGAACGCAAACAGGCCGAAAACCGCCTGACGTTCCTGGCCTTTCACGACCCGTTGACGGGACTCGGAAACCGAACCGCCTTCATGGAAACGCTGGGCGAGATCCTTGAATCGGGCGCCGGGCCGAACGATCCCGGCTCCGGCGCGGGGACGCGGCTGGCCTTGGTGGCCATTGGCCTGGACCGGTTCAGCATCATCAACGCCACGCTGGGCCATGTCATGGGGGACCGGGTCCTGGTGGCGGCTTCGCAACGCCTGCGCGAGGCGCTTTCCCCCGGCGACTCCGTGTGCCGGACAGGCGGCGACCGTTTCATGGCCATGCTGACCGGCTGTCATGACGACATCGCGTTGCAGGCGGGCGTCGACCGCATTCGCGGCCTGTTCCAACGGCCCGTCCAGACCGAAGGCCACCAGTTCGACCTGTCCGTCAGCTTGGGCGTAAGCCTGTTCCCGGACCACGGCCGCGACGCCGAAACCCTGATCATGCACGCGGACGCCGCGCTGCACGAGGCCAAGGTGGAGGGCGGCAACGCCTGTCGCGTGTTCACGCCAGAGATCGGCGCGCATGCCTCCAACATCCTCAGCCTGCGCCACCGCATGCGACGCGCGCTTGAACACCGGGCGTTCAAGGCGTTCTTCCAGCCACAGGTCAGCCTGGAGACGAACCGGATCGTCGGCACCGAGGCGCTGGCGCGCTGGATCGAACCCGACGGCCGCATGATTTCGCCCGTCGAGTTCATCCCGGTGGCCGAGGAATACGGCCTGATCGACGAGATCTGCGTTCAGGTGCTGGAAGACGCCTGCCAGTGGACAGCGCGATGGAACCAGGCCGGATATGGCCCCATCTCGGTGGCGGTGAACATCTCCGGACGCCAGTTCCACAATCCCAGTCACCTGATGGAGATTGTCGAGGGCGCGCTGAACACCAGGGGCATGGCGGCCGAACTGCTGGAGCTTGAACTGACCGAAAGCACGGCCATGACCGATCCGGAAAACGCCAGCAAGGTCATCCGGCTGTTCACGGATCGCGGCATCGGCTGCTCCATCGACGACTTCGGAACCGGCTATTCATCGCTTTCGGTGCTGAAGCGATTCGCCCTGCGCAAGCTGAAGATCGACCGCGCCTTCGTGCGCGACGTCACCAATGACGCCAATGACGCCGCCATCTGCTCGGCCATCATAGCCATGGCACATGCCCTGAACCTGAGGGTCTGCGCCGAAGGCGTGGAGACGCTCGATCAGCTTGATTTCCTGCGGGCGCAGGCGTGCGATCAGGTCCAGGGCTTCCTGTTCGCCCGTCCGCTGCCGCCGGAGGAGCTGGAAGCCATGCTGCAGGGCGGCGCCATGCCCGTGCCGCAACACGGCTAGCCCGAACTTCTCGCCGGCTTGAGAGCCGTGATCGGGCTGCGGTGCTTGCCCGGTGCCGCCGCATCGGTTGGCGGGCGGCTCCGGGCCGGACGGACCGAAAACCTGTCGTCACGGCATCGCGCGGTGGCGCAAAATCCGGGCCGGCGCCGACCACTCTAAACAACGCCCCGGCGTTGCGGTTTGATTTCTGGCCGGCACCTTGACGGCGTGCGTCTGTGACATGACATCAAGTCTCAGTCGCGTCCGCAGGGCGGGGCGCGTCCGGCATGACCCGGCGGGCGCCATGTCGGGCTTGTGACTCCCCTTCCCCGGAAAACTCCCGGAGGCCAAATGCATCCCAGCTCAGATCTGTTCTTCGTCGAACTGATCCTGTACGCCGTGTTCGGCAGCTACGCCATATGGCAGCATCGTCGGCTGGTGCGCGAGGTCACCGGTCAGGCCCCAAGGGGCTCATCATCCGGCCGTGCCGGCGGCGAGACGACGCCGCCTGCCGAGGCGACCTCCTCCGGGACGTCCGGCTGACGCCACCGCGCGGCCCTATTGCGCGGCGGCGCCGCGCGCGCCCAGCGCCCGCATGCAGTGGTCGATCCAGGCTGCCGTCAGGCGTTCCTGGGCGCTGTTCTGGCCCAGCCGCTCATGCAGTGCCTTGAAGTCCACCGTGTCCAACGACTGATCCTGGTTGAAGCAGGAAAAGACGATGCTCTGCTCGCCGGTCACCGGGTCCACATGCGGTTGCAGGCACTGGGCGCAGATTTCCTTCATCATGCACTGCATCGGGCTGTTGATGGAGCCGATGCCCAGATGCCCCGGTTTCATCATGGGCGCCAGCACCTCGTGTCGGGCGCGCCCGACGGCCTGCATCATGCGGTCCGAGCCGATGGCGATGACCCGGTCCACGTCCGCCAGCGGAACCGCCGCCTCGCCCAGCGCGCCGTCGCCATAGGCCACCATGGCCTGAACGATGTTGCCGACGAAGGCCTTGTCCTGTGGGCGGGTGGGCGAGAAGCCCGGCCCCTCGTCGCAGCACCAGACCACGACGTCGGCGGCGGCGTGGATGTCGTCGACCTTGAAGCGGTCGCGCATGGCCTTGTAGCCAGCGAAGTACAGCACGCGCGACCCGGCGGCGCGCAGCGCCTTGCCGATGGAGAACAGCACGGCGTTGCCCAGCCCACCGCCGGCCAGCAGAACGGTTTCGCCGGCGGGAATCTCGGTCGGCGCGCCGGTCGGACCCATCACCACCACCGGTTCGCCCGGCTTCAGCAGGACGCACAAATCGGACGACCCGCCCATCTCCAGCACGATCATGGACAACAGGCCCTGGTCGCGGTCCACCCAGGCGCCGGTCAGGGCCAGACCCTCCATCGCCAGCACGGTGCCGGCGGCGTGGGGGGCCAGCCGCTCGAAGTTCTGCAGGCGATAGAACTGTCCCGGATGGAAGCCCTTGGCGGCGAGGGGAGCGCGCACGATCACCTCGATTATGGTGGGCGTCAGGCGCTCGACCGAATGGACCACCGGGCGCAGGGCGTCGTTCAGGCGCGCGAACAGGGCCTGGCGCGGTTCGCCGCCGGGCGGGCGCCGCTCCAGCGCGCGGCTGATGACCGGATAGGCCTTCAGGGCGGAGGCAAAGGCCGTCAC
>CAYFTQ010000134.1:0-7107 GCA_964346035.1 uncultured Roseospira sp.
TTTCGAAAACCGCACTATGGTGGGGCTGCCATCCGGAACGACGTGCCATATGCTGTGTACCGAACGGCTTTTCCGGACAGACACTGAGGAGAGGACCGGAATGATCCCTGCTTTTTCGGGGCGCCAGGCGATCCCGGCAAAGCCGAACCGGGGTGGCGTTGCAGCCCCGCGCATTACAGGATGACGGTTCCGGCGGAGTACCAGCGGGCGCAGGACGTTTTCGGCGCGTTTCTCGTTGACGCCCGCGACCAGGCCGGTCTTTGGAGCACCCGCAGTTTGTCGGGGCTGTTGTCCAGGGTCGGTGGCTGCGTGATCGGCTTTGGCGATCGCCGGCCGGCCCGGACTCCGGCCTCAATCCCACTTTGAACGTCGAAAAGGCCCCCTTACCCCCCTGTCACGCTCATGTGGCGACCGACGGCGGGGCGGCTGTCGCGGTCGATGACGAAGTCATGGCCCCGGGGTTTGCGCGTGATGGCTTCCTCGATGGTGGCCAACAGCGCGCCGTCGTCGTGCGGGTGGGCGCGCACGGGCGCGCGCAGGTCGGC
Source organism: uncultured Roseospira sp. (assembly GCA_964346035.1). GTDB lineage: Bacteria > Pseudomonadota > Alphaproteobacteria > Rhodospirillales > Rhodospirillaceae > Rhodospira. The sequence continues at coordinate 546 of CAYFTQ010000134.1, forward strand.
GGCGTCCTCCTGGCCCAGACACATATAGAGCGTGCCGGTACAGGTCAGGCGCACCCGATTGCAGCTTTCACAAAAGGTGTGGGACAGCGGCGTGATGAAGCCGATGCGCTGGCCGGTCTCGGCGACGTCGACATAGCGCGCGGGGCCCCCGGTGCGGAAACCGGTCTCGCTGAGCGTCCAGGTTTCGGCCAGGCGCGCGCGCACGGCGGAGACGGGAAGGTATTGGTCCACCCGGTCGGGACCGATCTCGCCCATGGGCATTGTCTCGATGACGCACAGGTCGAAGCCGCGCTCGCCGCACCAAGCGACCAGGCGGTCGAACTCATCGTCGTTGAACCCCTTCATGGCGACGGTGTTGATCTTGACCTTGAGCCCGGCGGCGCGGGCGGCGGCGATCCCTTGCATGACGCGGTCGAACTCGCCGCGCCGGGTGATGGCGCGAAAGCGCTCCGGGTCCAGCGTGTCCAGCGATATGTTGATGCGCCGAACGCCGCAGGCGGCCAGGTCGTCGGCGAAGCGGTCAAGCTGGGTTGCATTGCTGGTGAGCGTCAATTCCTCCAGCCCGCCGCCGTCCAGCAGCCGCCCGAGATCGCGGAACAGGGCCATGACGTCCTTGCGCACCAGGGGTTCGCCGCCGGTAATGCGCAGCTTGCGGACGCCCCTGGCGACAAAAGCGCGGCAGACCCGCGCCGTTTCCTCCAGCGTCAGCAGGTCGCGCCTGGGCAGGAAGGTCATCTGCTCGGCCATGCAGTACTGGCAGCGCAGGTCGCAGCGGTCCGTCACGGAGACGCGCAAATAAGAGATGTGGCGGCCAAACGGATCCATCATGGCGAACGCTGTTCCTTCCCCGGGGCGCACACCGCGCGCTTGTTTCTTCCCCAGAACATAGGAAACCAGCCTGGTCAGGCCAAGGGCGGGGCGCTTATGGCCCGGCGGCGGCGCGCGTCGCCCTGCTCTCCCCACCGCGACGGCGAGGCTTTCGGGCTAGCTGTCTGACGGGCCACGCGGGCGCACGGGGATCGCGACCTCGTTGCAGCGAAACGGCGGCAGGGTTGACGGCGGATCATGGAACCACGCCACCGCCGCGCCGTCCGGTTGCCAGCCGCTGTCCGCCAGGGCGTGGCGCAGGCGGGCCGTCTGGCGGTCCACCATGGGCCGACCACGCAACCCGGCGAAGCGCCGCACGGCCATGGTCTGGTCCGGCACCGCAACCAGCCCGACGCGGGGATCGGTGGGACGGGGCGCGGTCTCCAGGCTAAAGGCGGCAGGCAGAAAGAAGCGCATGGTGTAGACACCGGCTGCCCCCGACCCCGACTCGACGGGTGCCGTCATGGCGATGCGTTGGCCGGACTCGCCGCTCTCCACCGGTGTCGTCATGGCCACCTTGGCGGCCCGCGCGTTGGCGCCGCTGATATAGGCGAACAGCAGCCGAAAGGCGCGCCCGCGCGCCATTGGCCCGCCGCCGCCGGGCAGGCGGGCCTCGACCGCCACGCGGGACGGATAGTGGCGGATCTCGATGCGGTCGGGGCGCGACTCGACAACCGAGAATGCGGCGGTCTCGATGCTTGATCGGACCCCGAACAGTGAACAGCCAGCCATGACATGCCTCTCCCGGACAGCGCAACGGTATCACTGCGGGAATACGCGCGCCCGACGCCGGCGGATCGGCCCCGCCCGCGCGCCGACCGCACGCCGGGTCAGGCGGTGGCCTTGATCTGGTCAAAGGCCTTGAGCGCCTCCACCCCATAGACGGTGGACGGTCCGCCGCCCATGAGCTGGGCCACGCCAATGGTCTCGACCACTTCGCCACGGCTGGCCCCGGCTTCGATGCACAGCTTGACATGGTGGGCGATGCAGCCGTCGCACCGCACCGTGATGGCAATGGCAAGCGCGATCAGTTCCTTCATCCTGACCGACAGTTCGCCCTCTCGTCCGGCGGTGGCGGCCATCAGGCCCTTGAAGGCGGCCATGGTATCGGGTTCTGCCTTGGACAGAGCGCCCATGCCTTCGGCCAGTTCCTTGCCGACCTGCACGAAATCCGTCATGGACTGATGTCTCCTGCTTCGATGTGGACTGACGCGAAAGGGCAAATCGCCCCGTGGTCATGATAAGGGGCCGGCCCGCCCGCCGAAAGCGCCAGGAACGCAGGACGGCCTTGCACCGGGCGGGCAGGGCTGGTACGCGAAGCGTCGGCGCGCCCCTGAAACGGGGCCGCGCGCCGATGATGGGTCTCGCGGGCTTGTCACCCTGGTCCGGCTTTGGCAAGGTGCTGTGGTGACGGGGTGCCGTTGAACCCCAAATGTTGGGTTATTGGGGGTCGCTCTGGCGCAAGCGGCGTTTCGGCGCGGTCCCGTTCCGCGCGGATCCGTTCCGTGTGGGTCCGTTCCGTATCGGCCTGTTCCATGTTGGCCGTCCCATGTTGGCCGTCCCATGTTGGAGGGTGCCATGACCACCTCGGCGACACGCGCCGATGCCAGCGCCGCCAACCCGCTCGATCTGATCGAACAGGTCCTGTCCGTGAAGGACTGGGTGTTCGATCGGCGCGGCGAGGACGAAATGGTGGTCGAGGTGCCAAGCCAGTGGTGCACGCTCGGCCTGTTCCTGGCCTGGTCCGAGGAACTGAGCGCCCTGCACCTGTCGTGCGCCTTTGACATGCGGGTCCCCGACGGGCGCCGTGCCGCCGTATTCGAGCTTTTGGCGCACCTGAACGAACGCCTCTGGCTGGGGCACTTCGCGCTCTGGTCGGATGAGGGCGCGCCCATGTTCCGTCATACCGTGCTTCTGACCGACCGTCGGCTGGCGGTGGAGGAGGTGCGCGACCTGATGGAGATCGCCGTCTCGGAGTGTGACCGCTTCTACCCCGCGTTCCAGTTCGTCATCTGGGGCGGCAAGAGCCCGGCAGAGGCCATCGCGGCGGCCATGCTCGATACCGTCGGCGAGGCCTGAGGTGGCGTCGGCCGACGAGGCGGCCCTGGCCCTAAGCCGGGCGGCGCTGAAAAGCGCCCGCGTCTGGCTGGTGGGCGGTGGCAGAATGGGCGGCGCGCTGTTGGCCGGCTGGCTGGGGCGCGGTCTGGCGCCCGCGCGGGTCACCGTGATCGACCCCAATCAGCCGGCCGGCGCCGCGCCGGCCGGCGTGACCCTGGTGCCCGGTCCCGGGTCGCTGGCCGAGGCGTCGCCGCCCGATGTCCTGGTGCTGGCCGTCAAGCCGCAGGTTATGGATGACGTCGCCGCCGGCTATCGCGCGCTGGGCGGTGCGGCAACCGTCGTGCTGTCGGTTGCCGCCGGACGCCCGATCGCCGGTTTCGAGAACGCCTTCGGCCCCGGCACGCCGATTGTGCGCGCCATGCCCAACACCCCGGCGGCCGTGCATCGGGGCATGACCGTGGCCTGCCCCAACGGGCATGTCTCGGACACCCAGAGGACCCTGTGCGACGCACTGCTGGGGGCCGTCGGCGAGGTCGCGTGGGTCGCCGACGAAGCGCTCATGGACGCCGTTACGGCGGTTTCCGGCAGCGGGCCGGCCTATGTGTTCCTGCTCACCGAATGTCTGGCCCGGGCCGGTGCCCGGGCCGGCCTGCCGGCCGAACTCGCGGTCCGTCTGGCGCGCCGAACCGTCAGCGGTGCCGGCGCCCTCATGGACCGGGCCGACGACGAGGACCCCGCCACACTGCGCCGCAACGTCACCAGCCCTGGCGGCACCACGGCAGCGGCGCTGGATGTGTTGATGGCCGAACCCGACGGCCTGGATACCCTGATGTCAGAGGCCGTGGCCGCAGCCGCCGCGCGATCGCGCGCCCTGGCCGGGTAGGGCGCGGGCGCGTGGCCCGGCCCGCGATCCTATCCCAAGCGCGCGATCCGTGCTAGTGTGGGCCAATCGGTTGGCGCCGTGATGCCGGCGCGCCGGTGCGGTCGTTGACGTGTTGCGTGCGACGGTTCCGGGTCGCCGTGGCGGAGCGGTGCCATGATCAATGGTCCGTATCAAACGGGTTTGACTCTGGCCGAACCCCCCTGGCCGACGCCGCCCCAGGTCACCGGGCGGAGATCGCTGGCGCAGGCGTCGGCGCGTGGCGAGACGGTCGCGTTCCGCCGGGTCGATCTGGCGCCAGACCAACCCAAGGCCGGTCTTGGGCAGCCCCAGCCTTCCCAGCCCCAGCCTTCCCGGCCGGTTCAGGCGCGCGCCCCTGGCACGCCGGACGAATCCGGACAGCATCCGGCCCCCCGCGGCGCCCGGGATGGCCCGCCCGCCCGCGAGACCGGACGCGAGGCCCCGGCTTCACAGCGACCGCCGCCCACAACGCCGCCGGTCCGTGACCACGACGCGGACGGTCTGCCACGTCCGGTCACGGCCGGACGCACGGCCCTGCTGGCCGGGCGAGCCGGCGTCATGGCGCAACTGTTCGGCCAGGACCCGGGGCGCCCTTCGGCGGCCGATGGTGGGCGGCCGGGGGCCGATCGGGGGCGGAGCGAGGACGCCCCGCCACCACCGCCGCCGCTGTCGCGCCTTGAGGTGGACGTGGCCCTTCGCACGTATCAGACGGCGAACCGGGCGGTTGGCACGGCCGGGTTCGATGACGACCAGGGCACCGGGGCGCGCTTCGAGGTGCTGCTGGAGGCCGCACCCGCGCGCGGGCCGGCCCTGGAGGTCGTGGCCTGAGTCCGGCCGGGCGGGCGGTTGCGTGCCCTTGGCGCATGATTCTCTCAGCCGTGACGCCGGCCTCCCATGGCGGCGCCCGGTTCTCCTGTTAATTCTTGTGAACGACGGCCGAATCGGATGCTCTTTGCTTGCCGGTCGCTGCGCGGCGCTATACCCAGACAGGGACCCAACGCTTCGGCTGCAAGGCAGCGGACCAGATTGCCGTGAGGTTGCGTCATCTGGAAATGCAAAGGGTTACCACGAACGAGCATTCTGACGGTCGGGGGGCCGCTGGCTCGCACTCATTCAGGGACACGCCAGAGGGAACGGGGAACCACGCTCATGAACAGTGTCAGTGTCTTTTCCGGCGCTTCATCGGATCGGCCAAGCAACCGAGCCGGTGACGTTGACCGGCATGTCGGTCAACGCATCCGCGAACGCCGTGTCATGCTGGGCCTGAGCCAGCAGCAGATGGCCGAAATGATTGGCGTGACCTATCAGCAGGCGCACAAGTACGAACGCGGCATCAATCGCATTTCCGCCGGCCGCCTGTACGAGATCGCCCAGGTTCTCGCCGTGCCCGTCAGCTTCTTTTTCGACGGACTGGACGAGCCCGAACCCAGGGAGGCGCAGGGGCGCCAGCGCATGTGTCTGGAACTGGCCAGGAACTTTGCAATGATCCGGAACGAGCGTCACCAGGACGCCCTCAGTCAGTTGGCGCGGGCGCTGGTCCAGGAGTCCTGATCCCGGCCGCGATGGCGAGTGGCGTCGCGGCCCGTCGCGGACCCGAACCGCACGATGATCATGCCGCGGCCGCCACGCCGGCGCCGCCTGCTCTTTGTTGTTGGCTCTTGACCCCGGACCGGGACCCGGCACTGTGGCCCCCGGGAGCACCGCACCGCACCGCACCAACCGGGGCGCGGTCGGGGAGCGGCGACCGGGGATCAGGAGGACAAGCGGCGCATGTGTGACAGCAAGGCCGGGAACTCGGCAAGGGCGGCCGGACTGGGGCCGGTGCCCTCCGTGGTGTTTCCCGATAATCCCGTTCTGGCGGCCACGACGCGCGGGCCGGTGGTGGAATCCTTTCATCGCGGCGCGGCCATCGTGCTCGACGCCGAGGGCTATCCGCTGCTGGCCTGGGGTGATGTCGAACGGCCCGTGCTGGCACGGTCGGCCCTGAAACCCTTGCAGGCGCTGGCGTTGCTTGAGGCCCTGCCGGACGCCCCCGATCTGACCGACGAGCGGGTGGCCCTGCATACGGCTTCGCACTCGGGCTGGCCGGAGACGGTAGCGCGCATCCGCGACTGGCTGTCCGAGATGGGCCTGGACCAGGACGCCCTGGCCTGCGGCGCCGATGACAGCCCGCTGGACCCTGCGGCGGCCCTGGCGCTGGCCCGCAGCGGCGAGGCGCCCGGGCGCATCCATCACAACTGTTCCGGCCAGCATGCCGGCCTGCTGCGGCTGGCGCTGGCGCTGGGCCAGGACCCGGACGGCTACGAACGGCCCGACCATGCCGTTCAGCGCGCGCTGGGGGCCTGCCTTGGCGCCCTCACGGACATTGATGCCGCCGCCGCACCCCGGGGCGTGGAGGGTTGCGGCATTCCCTCGCTGGCGCTGCCGCTGTGGGCGGTTGCGCTGGGCATGGCCCGGCTGGCGGACCCCGGCGGCCTGACGCCGACGCGCCGCCGTGCGGCGCGGCGGCTGTGCGCCGCGATGGCCGCCCACCCAACCCTCGTCGGCGGCCCCGGGCGCGCCGATACCCGCGTCATGCAGGTCACCGGCGGGCGCGTTCTGGTCAAGGAGGGCGCCGAAGGCAACATCGCGGCCGTGCTGCCGGCGCGCGGCCTGGGCCTGGCGGTGAAGATCGACGATGGCGCGCGGCGCGCGGCCCACGCCGCGCTTGGCCTGGTGCTGGAGACCCTGACCCTG
>CAYFTQ010000135.1:0-7095 GCA_964346035.1 uncultured Roseospira sp.
CGGGGCTTCGCCCCACCCGCCCCCGGATCCCGGCGTCGCCGGGTTCCTGGGGCGGGCGCTCAGCCTGGAGATGTCGGCCGTGCAACAGTTCCTGGCCAACGCGCGCCTGCTGGCGTCGTGGGGCCTGGAGCCGGAGGCGGCGCGTTTCCGGGCCGAGGCCCAGGGCGAACTGGAACACGTCGAGCGCATCATGGCCCGCATGATCGCGCTGGGCCTTGCGCCCAACGTATCCGTGCTGCGGCCGGTGCGGACCGGGGCCGACCCGGCGGCACTGTATGCCATCGCGGCCGACCTGGAACGCCAGTTGGTCGCCTTCTACGGCGCGGCGGCGCGCCATTGCGCCAGCATCAGCGACGGCGCCGGGCGGGTGTTCTTCGAAACCCTGCTGGCCGAGGAAGCCGCTCACGCCGAGGGCTTCGAAGCCAACCCCAGCACGCAACATAGACCGTCAGCCCCGTAAGAGGCCCAGCATGACAGAGCCGCAGGACACGCAGGCCCCCGACGGCTGGATCGCGCAGGCCCGCCCGCCCTGCCTGTTCCGCCGCTTCGAGTTCGACGGCTACCCAGCCACCCGGTCGTTCCTGGATCAGGCTGCCGCGCTATCGGAGGCAACCGGCCTGTATCCCGACATCAGCTTCGGCCAGACCTACGCCAACGTGACCGTGCGCGAGCCCGGTGCGGAGGATGAGGCGGTCGGGCCGACGGCGCGGGACTTCGCCAGCCGCCTGTCGGCGCTGGCCTGACGGCACACAAGGGAGAGACCGGCATGAGCGAGACCACCCCGGCCAAGACGCCCGCCAAGACGCCCGCCAAGACGCCCACCCCGGCGGCGGCCAAGACGCAAACGCCGGCCCCGGCGCAGTCCAGGGCGCCGGCGAAAGCGTCCGACGCGGCCGCCAAGCCGGCGTCCGGGAGCGCGGCGCCTGTGCCCGCCGGTCAGGCGTCCGGCGCCATGCCGGCCAACCGGCCGCGCGTCTGGCCCGACTGATGCCGGCGTCCCTCCGGGTCCGCCTTCCCTCCCCGTCCGGTGTCCGGAGTTGCCCATGCTCAGCAACCTGATGATCCCCGCCGTGCTGTTCTTTGCCCTGGGCGTGGTCGCGCGAGTCATCAAGTCCGACTTGAAATTCCCGCCGGACCTGGCCAAGGCGCTGTCGATCTACCTGCTGATGGCCATCGGCCTGCATGGCGGCGTGGCGCTGGCGGAAGCCAACATGGGATCGGCCGTCAACGCCATCGTGTGGGCGCTGATCCTGGGGTTCGGCATGCCGGTCATAGGCTATGGCCTGCTGATCGCGACCGGGCGGGTCAGCCCGCTGGACGCCGCCGCCATCTCGGCGCACTACGGCTCGGTCAGCGCGGGAACCTTCCTGGCCGCCATGGCCTATCTGGATACCCAGAACATCACGGCGGAGACCTATCCGCTGATCATGCTGGCGGTGATGGAATCGCCGGCCATCATCGTCGGTCTGCTGCTGGCGGCGCAGGCACGCCAGCGCATCCGGCGCAGGGACCCGGCCATGGCGGCCGCCCTGGTTGACGGAGCCGGGGGCGGGGGCGGCGATAGCGCTGGCAGCGACAACGGCAACGACAACCACGATGACCGGCCGCGGCTGTCGTCGCTGCTGCACGAGGCGTTCACCAACGGCAGCGTGGTGATCCTGGTCGGCTCCATGATCATCGGCGCCATCGCCGCGCCCAGCTCCTTGGACAAGCTCACGCCCTTCGTGGACGACATCTTCATGGGCGTGCTGTGCCTGTTCCTGTTCGAAATGGGCATGGAGGCCGCCCGCCGCCTGGAGGACTTCAAGCGTGTCGGCGCCATCCTGGGCGTTTACGGCGTCGTCATGCCGCTGATCGGCGGCACCATCGGGTCCGTGATCGGCACGTTCGTTCTGGGGTTTTCCGAGGGCGGCGCCATGCTGGTCGCGGTGCTGGCCGCCAGCGCCTCTTACATCGCCGTTCCGCCGGCCATGCGGCTGGCGGTTCCGGAGGCCAATCCGTCCCTGTATCTTACCCTGTCCCTGGGCATCACGTTTCCCTTTAACGTGGTTTTTGGAATTCCGCTCTATCACTGGATGGTCGGATTCCTGGGGTCGATGTAGAACGGACCGGACCACGAAAGGAGCGGCGCCATGGTCGATCTCTATCCGCAAAAAATGATCACCGTCATCACAACCAGCATGCTTGAGGAAAAGCTGGTCAGGGTGTTCCGCAAGCGCGGCACCAGCGGCTATACAGTGGTTCGGGCGCGTGGCGCGGGGTCGCGCGGGGTCCAGTCCGGGCTGGACTTCGACGCCAACATCCAGGTCGAGGTGGTGTTGCCCCCGGATCGGCTGGAACCGCTGCTGGAGGATCTGAAACGCCTGATGGACAAGGGGCACCACCTGACGGTCATGGTCAGCGATGTACAGGTGATCTCTCCGGAGAAGTTCACCCGCTCGTTCGACGATGCCGGAGATTGACAGCCATGGCCGGCGGACGCGCGACATGACCGAACCCCTGGACGCCCGCGAGGCGGCGCGCGCCCGCGCCCGCCTGATCCGGTACGCCACCTTGCGCCAGTTCCAGATCTTCTCGGCCATTGTCCGGCTGGGCAGCTTCACCAAGGCCAGCGAGGCCCTGTTCGTCACCCAGCCGACCGTTTCCATGCAGATGAAGAAGCTGTCCAACGCGGTCGGCCTGCCGCTGTTCGAACAGATCGGGCGCCAGGTGCGCCCGACAGAGGCCGGCCACCAGCTTCACGCCGCCACCGCGCGCGTGTTTGATGCCCTTCAGGACGTCGAGGACTGGGTGGCCGAGTATCAGGGCCTGCGCCGGGGCCGCGTGCGCCTGGGCGTCATCACCACGGCCAAGTACTTCGCGCCGGAATTGCTGAGCGCCTTCAGCCGCGAACACCCGGACATCGATATCGCGCTGGAGGTGTCCAACCGCGACCGGGTGATCGAACGCATCCGCGCGCAGGAGGACGACCTGTACATCTTCGGCCGGCCCGACCTCGACGATCTGGACGTCGCCGTCCACCCGTTCGCGCCCAACCCGCTGATCATGGTCGCCGCCAAGGACCATCCGCTGGCCCGGCGCAGAAGCCTGCCCCTGGCCGAGGTGGCGCGCGAGCCCTTGATCCTGCGTGAACCCGGCTCCGGGACCCGCCATGCCACGGTGCGCGCCTTCGCCGATGCCGGGCTGACGCCGACCGTGCGCATGGAACTGGGCAGCAACGAGGCCATCAAGCATGCCGCCATCGCCGGCCTGGGGCTGGCCGTGCTGTCGCTGCACTCTCTGACCGTGGAAGGCGCGGATGGTCCATTGTGCGCGCTGGACGTCGAGGGTTTCCCGATTCGGCGTCAGTGGTGGCTGGTGCACAGCCGCGACCGCGAGTTGTCGCCCGCCGCCGGCGCCCTGCTCGCCTTCGCGCAGAAATACGAACCCGTCATTCGCGCCCAGATGGACCGCCTGCTGGACGATTTCGACCGCCGCCGACCCAAGGAGGCGTCGTGATGGAACGCGCCCGGCTGCTCGCGCTGCTGCAAGGGCACCGCACCCGCTTTCCCGAAGAAGCGGCAATGACCGCGCGTGCCCGGCGCTTCATCGCCCGGACCCCGGACTGTTTCGAGCGCGCCAACATCGCCGGCCATGTGAGCGGCTCGGCCTGGGTGATCAACCCGGCACGCGATCACGCCTTGATGATCCATCACCGCAAGCTGGACTTGTGGCTGCAACCCGGGGGCCACGCGGACGGCGACCCCGACCTTCTGCGCGTCGCCGCGCGCGAGACCGCCGAGGAGGCCGGCATAGAGGCCGACCAGGTGCGCGCCCTGTCGCCCGCCATCTTCGATGTGGACGTTCACGCCATCCCCGCCATGACGGGCGTGCCCCGCCACGACCATTACGACATCCGCTTCCTGCTGGAAGTGGATGACCGCCTGGTGCTGCCCGGCAACCCGCAAGAGACCCACGCCGTGGCATGGATTCCGCTCACAACCGTGGCGCGCTTCAACAATATGCTGTCCGTCCATCGGCTTGTGCGCAAGACACGCGCCCTGATCCGGGGGAGCCGTGTCGCATGATCACTCTGCGCACCTATGTCTTCATCGATTCGCTGCAACCGCAGCTCGCCACCTACCTGGGTACGGTGGCGCAGGGCTTTCTTCCGGTGCCGGGGGACGCCTGCCTGTGGCTGGAGGTGGAACCGGGCATGGCCGTCCACCGCCTGACCAACGTGGCCCTGAAGGCAACACGGGTGCATCTGGGTCAGTTGGTGGTGGAACGCGCTTTCGGCTCCATGGTCATCCACCACCGCGACCAGTCCGACGTCCAGGCCGCCGGCGAGGCCGCTCTGGACCGGCTGGGGCTGGACGTCACCGCGCGGCGCCAATGCCGGGTGGCCTGGAACGAGACCATCCGCTCCATCTCTCCCGATCACGCCACCCTCATCAACCGCCAGGACCGCAAGGGCAACATGATCCTGCCGGGCCAGAGCCTGTACATCCTGGAAACCGAGCCGGCCGGCTATGTCATGTACGCCGCCAACGAGGCAGAAAAGGCCGCCAGCGTGACCCTGGTTGACGTGCGCGCCGTCGGCGCCTTCGGCCGCCTGACCCTGGCCGGGCGCGAGGCCGACATCGACGCTGCCGCCCAGGCCGCCACGCGCGCCGTCAATTCCATTGCCGGCACGCCGCATTGACCCGCCGCCGGCCGCGCCAGGGGTTGCGCCTCTGCCAGGAAGCGGGTTGAGTAGGGCACCGTACCGACAGGTTCACCGCGTCCGCCAAGAGACCCTTCATGCCCCGCCCCTCCCTGACCGTCGAGGAACACGTCGCCGGCGTTCGCGCCGGGGGCCGCGCTGCGCTCGGCCGCGCCATCACACTGGTGGAAAGCCGCAACCCGCGCCATCAGGCGATGGCGCAGGACATGCTTCTGCATCTGCTGCCGCATGCCGGCCGGGCGCACAGGGTCGGCATTACCGGCGTCCCCGGGGTCGGCAAGTCCACTTTCATAGAGTCGCTGGGCCGTATGCTGACCGGACGCGGCCACAAGGTCGCCGTGCTGGCGGTGGACCCGTCGTCCACCCGCTCCGGCGGCTCCATTCTGGGCGACAAGACCCGCATGGAGAAACTGTCCACCGACCCCAACGCCTTCATCCGCCCGTCGCCTTCCGGGGGGCGACTGGGCGGCGTCAACCGGGCCACGCGCGAGACCATGGTGGTGTGCGAGGCGGCCGGCTTTGACGTCATCCTGGTGGAGACCGTGGGCGCCGGCCAGAACGAAACCGTGGTCGCCGACATGGTGGACCTGTTTCTTGTTCTGATGCTGGCCGGGGCCGGCGACGAGTTGCAGGGCATCAAGAAGGGTGTGCTGGAGCTGGCCGACATCATCGCCGTCAACAAGATCGACAATCTGGGTGTGCAGGCAGCCCACCAAGCGGTGCATCAGTACAAGAACGCGGTCCACATCCTGCAACCCCCCAGCCCGAACTGGGCGGTTCCGGTGCTGACCTGCTCGGGGCTCAGCGGCAAGGGGCTGGATGAGCTGTGGACGCGTGTCCTGGAGCATCGCGAAACCCTGACGAAAAGCGGCGAGATCGCCAACAAGCGGCGCCGCCAACGGGTCAACTGGATGTGGTCGATGGTCGAAGACCGGCTCCTGGATGCGGTCCGCGCCCATCCAGGGGTCAGGGCGCGCCTGCCCGACCTGCTGCGGGGGGTCGATGATGGTTCCGTGACGGTGACATTGGCGGCTATCGAGATCCTGGAGACGTTCGGCGTCGGCGCCGGGGACGGTGCGGGGGACGGCGCGGGGAAGGCCGGCCGGTGAACGGGATCGCAAACACCGGCGCTGTCATGGCCGTCCTGAGCGCGCTGTACGAGTCGGGCCGGGTCGCCGACCTGCTGGTTGGCCTGGTGGCGCTGGAGGCACTCGGCCTCGCCTGGTGGCACCGCCACGCCGGCGGGCGCGGGCTGCCCTGGGGCCTGCTGCTGACCCTGGCCACCGGGGCGGCTCTGGTCCTGGCGCTGGGAGCGGCCCTGAAGGGCGCGCCCTGGCCGGTTATCGGCCTCTGGTTGATACTTGCCCTGATCGGCCACCTGGCCGATTTGTGGGTCCGTCGGCCCGGGCGCGGGCGCAAGGCCCGGCCCGCCGACCGCCCTTGATGCCGACCGGCCCTGATCCTGGGTCGTCGGGATCAAGGCCATGCGTTGCCCGGCGGCACCGGCCGGCCCGCCGGCGGCCGGGCTCACCCCTGCGTGAGGGTCTGCCACAGGCCCTTGCGTTCGTCGGGCTCGAACGGAAGCGGGCGACAGATCTCTATGGCGCGGCCGCCAAGGCGCAGCGCCCGCAGGCCGGAGATGGAGCCCTCGGCGAAACGCGCCGAGACCTTTTCCGCCAGCCCGCCGCCGAACGTGGTGGCCAACACGTCGCCGGCCGGATCGGCAGCCACCGCGATGGCCGCGCTCACCACCACCCGGCGGGTCAGAGCCACGGTGGACAGCGTGCTGGGGCGCAGGCCATAGACCTCCGCCACACGCCGCACCATGACGGTGCTGCGCCACAACACGATGACAACATCCAGGGCCGGATGGGGCGAGACCGCCGTTGCTCCCATGATGGCCAGGGCATTGGCGCGCACCACGCGGCGCGCCTCCTGGTCCAGCGGTTGCAGAACGGCGCCCCGGAACTGCTTGAGCACGGCGTCGGGCTCGTCAAGGCCCCGGCTGCGCTGCCGGAAAGCCTTGACCAGGGCGGGCCGGCGCGCGTCGATCAGGGCCAGGATGGGGTTCAGCGAACGCGTCAGACGCGCCGGCCGGTCATCGGCCAGGGCCCGCTCCAGGGCCGCGCGCACCCGCTCGACCTCGCCCAGGCGACGCAGGGCGCGCGTTTCGGTAACGATGGCCCGCGCCAGCAGAACGACGAACAGCAGCGCCAGCCCGGTCAGCGCGGCGCCCCCGATCCAGGTCGAGCGCCAGATATCGATCAGCACACGGGCGCTGTCGTAGACGAGAAAGGCCCCGGCCAGCAGCACGAAGGCGCCCGCAACCCGGCCCCAGCGGGCGGGTTGCTCCGGGGCCGAGGCGGTGGCCTCGGCGGCCTCCGCCTCGG
>CAYFTQ010000136.1:0-6934 GCA_964346035.1 uncultured Roseospira sp.
TGGGCCTGAACGGCGGTCAGGGCGCGGATGCGGTCACGGTAGTCGGCCGCCTCCTCGAACGCCAGGCGTCCGCTGGCCTCTTCCATGCGCCGGGCGAGGTCGTGCTGAAGGTCCTGGCTGCGGCCTTCCAGAAAGGCGCGCGCCTGATCCACAAGCGCGCCGTAGTCCGCCGCCGAGATGCGCTCCACGCAGGGCGCCGAGCAGCGCTTGATCTGATAGAGCAGGCAGGGCCGGGTCCGGCTGTTGAAGACCGAATCCGAACACGACCGCAGAAGGAACGCCTTTTGCAGCGCCACCAGTGTCCGGTTGACCGCCCCGGCGGAGGCATAGGGGCCATGATACCGGCCCGGCCGGGTGCGGGCGCCGCGATGCTTCAGCACGCGCGGCCAAGGATGATCGTCGGCCAGCAGGATATAGGGGAACGACTTGTCGTCGCGCAGAAGGATGTTGTAGCGCGGCCGCAACTGCTTGATGAGGTTGCTTTCCAGCAGCAGCGCTTCCGCCTCGGTGTGGGTGGTGACCACCTCCATGCTGGCGGTGGCGTCCACCATGCGCCGCAGGCGCAGCGGCAGGCGGTCCACATGGGTATAGCTGACGACCCGCTTTTTCAGGCTGCGGGCCTTGCCGACGTAGAGCGCATCCCCGGCGCGGTCGAGCATGCGATAGACGCCCGGCGCGTTCGGCAGGGTGCGGACGGTCGCGGCAATCACGGCCGCGCCGTGGCGCGGTGGTTCGGCACCTTCGGCCAGCGGGTCGGAATCGGACGGGGTCGATGTGTCGTTCATGGCCTTGATCGGAGTTCAAACGGGTGCGGGCCGATGTTCGAAAGAACGTTGACGGTTTCGTGACAGCGCGCATGCGTACCCTGAAGAGTAGAATCTGCAACGCCGATTCCGCTTATTGCGGTGCCGTTCCAGGGCCGCGATGGTGCCGGCCCAATCCGTTTGGCAAGGCCGCCCGAAGGCCCGATGACAGGCCCCGCGAAGTATCCACGGATCCTGTGGATAACCTTGTGGGCATTGCGGGCCGAGGGACACCGACTCGCAGGAAAACCGCGACTTTGGTCATAGTGGCCAAGAAATAGGCAGGCATTCTAACCCATTGTATTAGAGTGATATTGTTGCGCCGGCCGCGAACATGGCGGCAGGGCGCACCGCGTTCTTGACACCGCCGAGTCCGTTTTGTGACGCGCCGAGCCATGTGCACAACTTGATCGGCCAAGGGAATCAAGGGGCTTTGGGTTTGCTCCACAGGCCGACCGGTGCCCAACTCCAGGGGCCGTTTCGCAGGCGCACATAGCGCGCTTTTCCTCTCGGGGATTATGACCTTGGACGGAGTCCGCACGCCACCCCCCTCTTTCGCGCGCACGCGGCTTGGGGGGATCAGCCGAAAGGGTTCAGGCGTTCGATGGTGACACCGACGCTGTCCGCTTCCTGGAACACGTCCAGCTTCTCCACGCTGACCTGGGCGCGCCTGACGCGGGCGTCCTCCAGGCAGGCCTGGGCGATCCTTTCGGCCAGGGTCTCGACCAGATTGACATGACCGGCCTCTACGATGGCGCGCACCCGGTCCAGTACGGTCTCGTAGCAGACGACGTTCTCCAGCGAATCCTGGATTTCGCCGGCGCCCTCGCGCACGGCCAGATCCAGGTTCAAGCGAATGCGCTGAGGCGCCGTTTTCTCGTGATCGTAAACGCCGACGGATGCGGACAGCACCAGATCGCGCACGAAGACGTGGCGCATTGCCGCTTCTGCGTCCGCCAGCGGGGTTGGAAAATAGAGCTTGGACCGAGGGCTCATGGGGCCACCGTTGCCGGAGAATTCTGGCCCGAGGGCACAAGCCGGCGCCGCGCGTCGGGCTGGCCAGAATGGCCGACGCCGGGCCTCATTCCCGCAGATCGCCGGCCAGGCCGCCGCCGGTGCCCCAGGCCCAGGCCAAGTGCTGGCCGCCATCAAGCGCTATCATTTGCCCGGTCATCGACTTCGCCGCAAGGATAAAGCGGAGAGCGTCCTGAATCTCTTCCGGACTGGTGCCACGCGACAAGGGCATGGCGGCGCACTGGGCGTCGAACTGGGCCTGGGTCTGGCGCGGGCTGGGCAGGGCCGGACCCGGGCCGATGGCGTTGACCCGGATGCGCGGGGCCAGCGCCAGCGCCAAAGTCCGCGTGAGGGTCCACAAGCCGGCCTTGCTGACGGTGTAGCTGACGAAATGCGGCGTCAGGTTCCAGACCCGCTGGTCAATCATGTTCACCACGGCGCCCTCGGCGTCGTCGGGCAGGGCGCGTGCCATGGCCTGCGTCAGGACGAACGGAGCGCGCAGATTGGGTTCCAGGTGGTCATCCCAGCTTTCGCGCGAGACGGTATGCCAGGCGTCTTGGTCGAAGGTTGAGGCATTGTTGACCAACACGCCCAGCGGACCGCCCAGGACCTCGGCGGAGCGCGCCGTCAGGGTGGCGACCTGGTTCTCGTCCGCCAGATCGGCGGCCAGGGTCGCCGCGCGACCGCCGGCGGCCTCGATCAGGGCGCGTGTCTCCTCAGCGTCGGGCCAGGACTGGCGATGATGCACGGCGACAGCGAAACCGGCCTCGGCCAGGGCCAGGGCGATGGCACGCCCGATGCGGCGGCCGGCGCCGGTCACCAGGGCGCGGCGGGGGATGGTCGGAGCGATGGCTGGCAGGGACATGGCGGACGGCCGTGGTCGAAGCGGGGGCGAGTGGTTGATCCTTGAACGGCAGCCCGGACGCGCCGGATCACCCGGTTGTCGGAAACCGGGCGGTCTCAGGCCCCCGGTCCGACGCCCAGGAGCTTGTCAACGCCGATGTACTGCAACGCGGTGTAACCGGCGTAAGCGACCAGGAAGGCGCCGCCCTCGACGCGGCTCATGCGCTTTCCGGTCAGGAAGATCGGGATCATCAGGATGGAGACCGCCAGCATGGCCCAGATGTCGAAACGCAGGATCTGCGCCGGCACCTCGATCGGCACAACCAGTGCCGTCGCGCCCAGAATGGCGAGGATGTTGAAGATGTTGGAGCCGACCACATTGCCCAGCGCGACGTCCGAATGGCCCTTCGCGGCGGCCGCGACCGCCACCGCCAGTTCCGGCAGCGACGTCCCCAGCGCCACGACGGTGAGGCCGATGACCTCGTCCGAGATCCCCAGCGCGCTGGCGATCGTCACGGCGCCCTCGACCAGCAGATGAGCGCCGGCGACCACGCCGATCAGGCCCAGCACGATGGCGCCGATGATGACCACCCAGGGCCGGTCCTTGAGGCCCTCGTACTCCTCCACCTCGGCCAGATGAGCCCCGGCCTCGGCCGGCGCCCGCGATTCGCGCCAATAGGAATAGACGACGAAAAGCACCAGCAGGCCCAGCATGCCAATACCCTGCCAGCGCGGGATGATGCCCGACAGCGCGGCCCACAGGAACAGAAGCGAGGCTGCGACCATGATCAGGCTGTCGCGCAGAAAGCTCCTGGGCTCGCACGTCACGGGCTTGAGAACAGCGGCCGCGCCGAGGATCAGCAGCACGTTGGCGATGTTGGACCCGACCACATTGCCGATGGCGATGCCAGGCGAGCCGCCAAGGGCGGCCTGCAGGCAGACCACCAGTTCAGGCAGCGAGGTTCCGAAGGCGACCACGGTCAGCGCCACCAGCAGGGGCGAGACCCCCAGGCGTTCCGACAGGGCGACCGCCCCGCTGACAAGCATGTTGGAGCCGACCGGCAGCAACACGATGCCGGCGATCAGGAAAACGATGGCAAGGGTCACGTCAGCGGGTCTCCGCAGGGGCCGGGGGCACGGGGCGGCGTGCCTGGTCAGCAGGTGGGCTGGGTCAACGGCCAGCGCATGCCCCGGTCCTTTCTCCGATGCATGGTCGCGTGGATGGCCGCCTTGTCCTCGATCATGCAGGGCGATTCAGATGGCAACCGGCGCACGGGCAAACCTGCTTTGATCTCATATATCGTCCCCGTTCTCACCATGGATGTTGAGGCGCTGGCGGTGGCGCCCTTTGTCCTGACCTTGCGGTGTGCTCGCGCGGGTGTCAACGCGGCCCGCTCAGGTTCCCTCGCCGGGCCCATCCTGGCCGCGAGCCAGCGGTTCGTTCGGGCGCAACTCTGCGTCCCAGGGGAACAACAGCCACAATTCGCTCTGGACCGGCACGGCGAACATATCGACCACCTTCTGACCCTCGGGCTTGGCATAGACGGTGGCGATGGTGGCCTTCGGCAACAGATCGCGGACCACACCCGCGGTCACCCCCGAATCCACCAGATCATCCACGACAAGCCAGTTGTCGCCGTCGCCGACCAGGTCGGTATCCACCCCCTTGAGCATGCGCGGCGGGCCCTGTGCGCGGTCATCGTAACTGGCGACGCTGACCGCCTCGACCGTGCGGATGTCCAGTTCCCGGGCAATGATGCACGCCGGAATCAGGCCGCCCCGCGCGATCGCGATGATGCCGGCGTAGTGGTCGCGCGAGGCCAGGATGCGCTGGGCCAGCATGCGGGTATCGCGGTGGAAGATCTCCCACGGGATCGGCATGTAGATGCTGTGGGTATAGTCCTTCATCATGGCGTGGCCCGTCGGTTGTCCTGTGGCGGTGATGGTGTCGGGGCCGGTTTATGGCCCGGCAGGAAGGCGCCGTCCAGACCCAGGACGAAATCCCTGAACACCCGCGCCGCCGCGCTTGGGGTCTCGTCGGCGGGATGGATCAGGTACCACTGACGCATGACCGGCAGCCCTGGGACGTCCAGGGTCACCAGCTTGCCCTCCGCCAGTTCGGCGTGAACCGTGTGCGCTGACAGCAGCGCGATGCCCAACCCGGCCATGACCGCCTGCTTTACGGTCTCGTTGGAGGCAGTCTCCACCACACGATACGGCCGTCCGCCGCCCAGCCGGTCCAGTTCGCGCGTCATCAGCGTGCGCGTGCCCGATCCGACCTCGCGGGCCAGGAAGGTCTCTTCAAGCAGCAGGTCGGCCGAAACGGTGCACCGGCCGGCGAGCGGATGTCCAGGGGCGGCAATCATGACATAAGGGTGCGGCCCCAGCCGATGCGCGGTCACGTCGGGGGCCTCGGGCGGGCGACCCATGATGGCGATGTCGATGGCGCGCGTCCCCAGCGCCTCGATGATATCGTCACGGTTGCCGATGGTCATGGTCAGAACGATGTCCGGCGCCGCCCCCTTGAAGCGGGCCACAAGGCGCGGCGCGAAGTACTTGCCGGTACTGACCACGCCCAGGCGCACGACCCCGGCCGCGCCGGCATTCAGCGCCCCCATGCGCGCGCTGCACCGTGCCAGCGCGGCCTCGATCAGCTTGCCGGCGCGCAGCAGTTCCTCGCCCAGTTCGGTGGGCTCGACCCTGCCGCCGATCCGGCGCAGGACCGGCCCGCCGGCCATCGTTTCCAACTGCCGCACCTGAATGGATACCGCCGACGGCGTGACGTGCAGCCGTTCCGCGGCCGCCGCAATACCGCCCCGCCGCAACACCTCGGCGAATCCCCGCATTTGCTTGAGTGTCACGTCACGTTCGAACGACATAAATTAATTTTATGTGCGAGCAGAAATCTTTCAATGGATTTGTGCTTCGCGGTTGGGTCATGGTGTGCCTTCGCGTGCCACAATAACCACAATCCAGGGGGACACGATAGCCATGGGTGAACAGACGACACTGGCGGACTGGCTGTCCGCCGGCGCCGTGGCCACTCCGGCGCGGGATGTCGCCGACGCGTTGCGGCGCACGCTGGAGGGGATCGCCGCTGCCGCCGTGGAAATCTGCACGATCATGCACCGGGGTACCCTGGGGAGTGATGATCCTTCCGCGCCGGCTCTGCGCGAACGGGTAGAAGGCCAGGCTCGCACGCTCTTGATGGAGGCGGTACGGGACCTGCCTGTGGCGTGGTACGCGGCCTCCACGGTGGAGGAATTGAGCGAACTCACCCCTGGCGCGCCGCTGGCGCTGGCCGTCGATCCCCTGGACGGCGCTCCCAACATCGAGGCAAACGTTTCCACCGGCACGATTTTCTCGATATTTCCGGCCGATCGCAGCGGTGACGCGGTGTTCCTGCGGCCGGGCACGGACCAACTCGCCGCCGGCTACGTCATGTACGGCGCCGCCACGGTGTTGGTGCTGACCGTGGGGCAGGGCACGGCGCAGTTCGTGCTTGATCCTGCCTCAAACGCCTTTGTGTTGACCAATGGCGCGCTGTTGACGCCGACCCAGACCAACCGCTTCGCCATCAACAGCGCCAATTATCGGCACTGGGAATCGTCGGTGCGCAACTTCATCGACGATCTGGTCGAGGGCGAGGACGGTCCGCGCGGCCGCAACTTCGACATGCGCTGGGTTGCGTCCCTGACGGCGGAGACCCATCGCGTGCTGACTCAGGGCGGCATTTTTCTTTACCCGCGCGACAACCGTGAGGGACACGAACGCGGCACCCTGCACCACGTCTTCGGGGTGGCGCCGATCGCTTTCATAGCCGAGCAGGCCGGCGGTGCCGCCACCAATGGAGAGCGCCGCGTGCTGGATCTGGCGCCCGAGGGCATTCGCGATCGGGCGCCGCTGGTCTTTGGGTCGCGCGACAAGGTGGACCTTGTGCGCCAGTACCACGAGGACCCCGACTTCCAGCCGGCACTGTCGCCCCTGTTCGGCGTACGCGGGCTGTTCCGGTCCTGAGGGCGCGCGCCGTCTCCGCGCGCACAAATCCACCAGATTATACCCTCGGCGCCGGGCGTCGTCGGCCCCGGACAACGGGCCGGACAGGGGGACACAACAAACACCCGGCACCGTCAGGCACCGATCAAGCAGGGAGTTCGCTTCAGATGTCTCGCAAGTATCCGATTATCTCGGTCACCGGGTCCTCGGGGGCCGGCACCTCGACGGTCAAGCACACCTTCGACCAGATCTTCAGGCGCGAGGGCGTCTCCGCCGCC
>CAYFTQ010000137.1:0-6925 GCA_964346035.1 uncultured Roseospira sp.
GATCGCGGATGTCACCGGCGAAGACCTCGAACCGTCCCTTCACGTCCTCGGCGCAGCGGTCCAGCCAGCCCCAGGAGTTGAAAGAGTTGTAGAACGTGAAGGCGCGCACGTCGTCGCCCCGCCGCACCAGGTGTTCGGTCAGGTGCGAGCCGATAAAGCCGTCGGCTCCGGTGACGAGAACGCGGCGCCTGCTCATGGTCGTCTCCGTTGAGTGCCCGGACGCGGCGGCCGGCTACCACGCCGACAGGCCACCATCGACGGGCAGGATCTGGCCGGTCACGTAGCTTGCGGCGTCGCTGGACAGATAGACCACCGCGCCGACCATTTCCTCGGCGCGTGCCATGCGGCCGAGGGGGATGCGGGCGCCATAGCGCTGCTTGAAGGTGTCGTTCTGGCCGCTTTCGATGCCGCCGGGGACCAGGCAGTTGACGCGCACGCCGCGCCCGGCCCAGTAGGTGGCCAGATAGCGCGTCAGGCCGATGACGCCGGCCTTGGTGGCGCTGTAGACGGCGGGGGTGTTGATCTCGCGGCCGAGATAGTGCGAGCCCTCGTAGATCCGGTTGTCCGGCGCCAGCAGGCCATAGATGGACGCCGTCTGCACGATGCTGCCGCGACCACGCGCCGCCATGCGTCCGCCGATGCGCTGGGCCACCAGAAACAGACCGTCCAGGTTGACAGCGGAGATCTCGCGCCAGGTCTCCAGGGCGTATTCCTCGGTCGGGGCGAAGAACGCCTCCAGGTCCTTGCCCTTGGCGGCGGCGTTGTTGAGCAGAATGTCGATCGGGCCCAGCTCGGCTTCCACGGTATCGGCCATGACCGTGACCGCGTCCGGGTCGGTGATGTCGCAGGCCACCGCGATGATGCGCCGTCCGGAGCGGTCAATCAGGGCGGCGGCGACCTCTTCGGCGCGTGCCTGGTCGATGTCGACGATGGCCACGTCGGCGCCGAAATCGGCCAGGCCGGCGGCCAGATTCGGCCCCAGGATGCCGGCGCCGCCGGTGACGACGGCGACGCGTCCGTCAAGCTCGAACAAAGTGCGATGGGATCGGGTCAGCATGGCAGTGGTCAGTTTCTGATGGCGGCGGAAACAGGCGGCGGATGTGGCGCGGACTCGAGCCGAGACGCGGGCAAGGCATATCGTACAATCGGGGCGTTGACCAGCGCCGCCGGATCGGACGTGGCGATTACGGCGAGACCCAGCGCCCGGCGGTGGCGCTGGTCTCGATGGCGGCTATGGCGCGCAAGATGACGGCGGCGGTGTCCGCGTCGCAGACATCGGCGCCGTCGCCCAGCATGTCGGTGTGCATGGCCCGCAGGCTGGCGTTGCGCTCGGTGGAGAAGGTCTCGGTCCGGCCGTTGACGGTCAGGGTGGCGCCGATCAGGTCAAGGTCCAGCGAACGGTCGGCGCATGTGATGCTCATCCGGCGCCGGCCCGGGTGGTGCAGATAGTCCAGATGAACCGCAGTCATGGCGCTGCCGGGTTGGCGCAGCAGCGCGCTCCAGGCGTCATCGCTGTCGATCTCCAGCGCCGAGACGCGCCCGCCCATGGCCACCACCGCCTCGGGCGCGCCGAACAGCCAGACCAGCAGGTCCAGTTCATGGCTCAGGTCGCGCAACACGCCGCCGCCCCGGGCTGCGTCGGCCGAGTAGGACCGGCGGTAGTCGGTGCCCGGGCGCCAGTCCGGCAGGTACTGGCCGACGCTGGCCTCGACCGTCAGGGCGGGGTGGTCGCCGAGGGCATCGCGCAGGGCCCGCACGGCCGGATGGAAGCGCAGATTGTAGCCCACCCCCAGCGCGGCGAAGCCATGGTCGGGCAGGGCCGCGGGGGCGGCGAACAGCGGCTTCTCGACCAGCACCCGGCCGCCGAAGCCGGTCGCCGCCAGCGCCGACAGGGTGGCGTGATGGCGCGAAGTCTCGTCGGCCACGACCACATAGTCGGGGTGGTGACGATCGAGTGCGTCGGCCAGCCTGGAAAAAGCGGGGCGGCCGGAGATGGTGTCGGCGCGCCGGCTGAGAACCGCCGTCTGGCAGCCCAGCGACGCCAGAATGTCGCAGTGGCGCCGTCCAATCGATCCGTATCCCACCACCAGGGCGCGGATTCCGTCGGCCGGCTGTTGCATGGTCGCATCCGTCATGGCGCGCGCTCCATTGTTCCTGTTGCTACTGCAGCCCCAGGGAGCGCCGCTCCAGCTTTGCGAACACCCAGAAGCCGAACGCAAGGCACACTGCGACGACGCCGCAGGCCATCGCCAGCGCGTCCCAGCGCATGGGCTCTGTGTGGAACAGCGCCCAGCGGTACAGTTCGACGATCGGCGTCATCGGGTTGTACAGCATGTATTCGTCATAGGGGGCGGGCACGGCCGAACGCGGGTAATAGACCGGCGTGGCGATGGTCCAGACCATCAGGACATAGCGCATCGTGTACCAGACGTCGCGCGCCATGTTGTTCAGCACGCTGGTGAACGATGTCACCCCGATGACCAGCAGGAGCGCCAGCATCCCGGCCGGAATGACCGCCAAAGTATGCCACCCCGGCATGATCCGGAAGGCCGGGTCGATCATCAGGTAGGCCACGGCCGTGATGGTGGCGATGGTGAAGACGACCGTTCCCTCCATCAGGCCCGGCCCCAGCGCGGTCACGTGGATCAGCAGCGGCGGAAACGTGAAGCGGGCCATCAGGGCCTTGTGGCGCTGGAAGCTGCGAGTGCCCCAGGCCATGCCGCGCTGGACCATGATCCAGAGCGAAAAACCGACGAGCACATAGACCAGGTAGGGCACCGGCGCGGTGCTCAGTCCCAGCATGTCGCGCATCACGACGACAGCTATTGCAGCCATGATGAAGGGCCGGATGAACAGCCAGCCGATCCCCAGGATGGCCGCCGGATAGGCGTTGCGAATGGCGTTCATAAAAAAGAACGGAACCAGGCGCCGGAAGCGCCAGGAATCCCGCACCTGGCCCAGGATGCTCTCGGGCCGGGCGCGCACCCGCCAGTCCGGGCGCCGCGACGGCCGGGCGCGGGTCGCTGGGTCTGGCGCGGACGGATCATGTGTTGGCGATGGCATTTGGCTGGTCCTGCATCAAGCTGGCCCGGAGGCGTCACTGTCCGCCGACCCGGCTGGGGTCGGGGCGGGCGTGGGGCCGATGGTGGCACCGGTGGTCTCGTTCCAGATCCTCAGGCGCAAAAACGTCGGAGAGACGGGCACCCCCGGTTCCGGTTCCGCGAACTCACGCTCTTTCAGGAACCGCGTCCAGGCCGACGCCCTGACCAGCAGGGGCAGCAGCAGTTGCCTGTCTTCTTCCGGTCGCGCGAGGCCCTGCCTTATCGGCGTGACCGAAACGCTGAACAGCAGATCAACGTCTTTGTCGTGGCAGTGCAGGGCGGTTTCCGGCACGGGGACGGCCAGGCTCCAGCGCCCTGGCGCCAGCGGACCCAGGGCGGCCGGGGGCATCAGTTGCATCAATCTTTGCCGGCTCTTGTTCAACAGCGCCATGGAGACCAGGGCCGTCGTATCCGGGGCATCCGAACTCAGGGTCACCACGATATTCAGGGGGTCGCCGGGAAGGCAGTTCCTGACCAGGGTCCCATTGGCGTCCTGGACAGAGGCCCGGACACCGCAAAGCCCCGATCCGGTCCGGTTATCGGTGCCGTGGACCGCGTCAGTCCGAGATTCGGCGCTGTCGGCGCGCGCGGCTCGGGTCTGGGTCACAAGCGCCGCCCAGGCCTCGTCCGTCTCGTGCAGGCGCGCCGGAAAGCTGTCGGGCGGAATCGCCTCGCGTCTGCGGGAGAGGCCGTTCGCGGCCGTCTCATCATCGGATCGTTGGCCCTGAGTCAACGCCGGGTCAGGAACAGCCCCGGCTTTCAGTTGGCGATGCAGCCCGATCAACCGCGCCCCGGCGCCGTCCATCTGGATGCGGCCCTCATTCAACCAGATGGCCCTGGTGCATCGGTCCAGCATGAGACCCGGCCCGCTGCCCGACATGACAAGCGTGGCACCGTTCTGAACCTGGCGGTTCAGCAGGTCGCCCAGGCAATCGCGCCACTGGCGGTCGGCCGCCACGACCATCGGGTCGTCAACCAGGATGATGTCCGGCTCCATCATCAACGCGGCCACCATCGCCACGCGCGCGTACATGGCTTTCGGAAGGCGCGAGACCTTCTGGTTCAGGGCCGACTCGGCGTTGGCGAAAGCGGCGATCTCGTCCAGGCGGCCCAGCAGCCGACTGTCCTCGATGCCCATGAGCCTTGCCATCAGCATCAGGTTCTTGCGAATGGTGCGCGCCCTGCTGATGGGCGCGCGCATGCTTGCCAGGTCGATCCGCAGACCACCGCCCCGAACCTCGCCTTTGGTGGGGAGCAGGCCGCCGGCGATGATCTTGAGCAGGGTGGTCTTGCCGGCGCCGGCCGGACCCAGCACCGCGATACGCTCGCCGGGCTCGACCGAGAAGGAGACGTCGCTCAGCGCCCAGGTGCCATCGGGTCCCCTGGCTTCGAAAACCTGGTCGGCCCGGTCGTCGCCGCCGGCGTTGCGGTCCCCGTTCCCGTTCCCGTTCTCGTCGTCGTCCTCGTCGTCGTCCTCGTCCTGCCCGAAGAGTTGCGGGCGATAGAGTTTGGAGACGGCATCAACCTCGATCCAGCCCCGGCGACCGGGGTGCTGTCGCGCGGTCATGTCCGGGCCACCAGCGGGTCGCCAAGGGTAGCGGCCGCCGGCGTCCACAAGGACCGCATGACATCAAGCTGGCCCGGTTCCAGGATCGCGAGGCTGCCTCCCGCCGCTGCCGCTGCCTCTTCCGCCACCTCGGCGTGGACGGCCAGATTGTGGGTCCGGTCGCTGCGCAGGGCGATCGAGGGACGCCCGTACAGCGGCGCCAGATAACTCAGCCCCCCATAGGTGCCGACGAAGGCGCGGCATCGGGCCACGGCCGCCGATTGCACCGCCAGATTGTTGGACGGCGTCATTCGCTCACCCAGATCCAGGATGCCGTGGCCGCCGGAGGGCAGCCAGTCGTGATGGTCGTCGATTTCCAGGCGCGGGTTCAACAGCACCACGGGGGCGCTTGCCGCCAGCCGTTCCACCACCCCGGCCACCATGCGGCGGATCTCCGGCCCGTCCGGCAGCGAGGGCCGGAAATAGAAGCGCACGGCCGTGAAGGTGTCGGGCAGTTCGCCGACCAGACCGGCAGGCGGGACCGGCAGGGCGGCGAGGCGGGTGCGCTCGAACACCCAACGCGATGGCAGGCGGCCCTGCCAGACCCCGAAGAAAAGCGCATACATGAGGTAGGGATGCAGCACGCCGGTGCCGATGTCGGTGCGCCCGCGCCGGATCCGGTCCAGGACACTGGCGTCCCAGTCGTCGACGTGGATCTGTTTCTGGCCGCCGACCTCGCGCCAGCGCCGGGCGGTGTGCTGGCGGAAGTCGTCCGGCGAGACGAGGTCGAACATCTCGACCGAGTCTCCGCAGACGTCGCCGTACCAGACGCCGGCGCCGCCGCGCGTGACCGCGACCAGACGGTCGGCCGGAACCTGATAGTGCTCGCCCAGCCAGCTCAGGAACGGGATCCAGTACAGCAGCTCGAAGCCGACCTCGCTGGTCCAGGGGCCAACCAGAACCTTGCCCGGCGCGGCCAGGGCCGCCCGGATGTCCGCATCCACCATGGCCAGGGTCGCGCCCTCCAGGCTCTCCGGGCCGCTGTCCTGCCCTGCGCTGCCCTGGGCGGCGGCCAGCAGCCGGGGCAGCACATGCCGGCGCACGGCCGCCTTCAGGCCGAGCATTTCGAGCCCGGCGGCGGCACCACGATACAGAACGGAAACAACGCGCCGTGAGACGGAAGAGCCACTCATGGGTCTTTTGGAGCCTTATACTCGGCTTGTTTGTCGCGGTCGGACGGGTATGGGCGCCCGCCCGTCGGACCTGCACAACGGGACAACGGTGGCGCAAGGACTATCCCACCGCGCCCGGGAATGCAAAGTGCTACAGGTGGCCGGATATTGTCACGACCACCCCGCGCGGCCGGCTTGATCTGGTGCGGGTAAGTCGCCTATGACTGTCGCGCCGATGCTACCGGGACCGGCGCCGCGCCGGCCCCGTGCCCTCCAACCATGCCGCTTGCTCCGCCACGTCTTCCACAAGGACGAGCCCCTTGAGCGCCTACCGCTATCGCATCCTGCTGCGCAACCTCCTGTATCTCCGCAATTTCGAGCCGGTGGTGCGGCAGTTGGCGGAGCGCGGCCACGACATCACCATTACCACCAGCATCCATGACCGCAAGGTGCCGCCGGAACTGACCGCGCTGGCCGAGCGTCTGGAAGACGAATATCGTAACGTGCGTTTCGGCCTGACACACGAACGCGCGGACCTGTGGGGCACGCTGGGGCGTGTTCTGCGAGTGCTGCGGAACGCGCTGCGCTATCGGCGCAAGGAATACGCCGACGCCCCGGCGCTGGCTGCGCGCGCCATCACGCGGCTGGACCCGGTGTCGCGGCGTATCATCAACCTGCCGGCGTTTCGCTGGACGCCGCTGAACACCGCCTGTGCCTGGACCCTGGCACAGTTCGATCGCGCCTTGCCGGCCGATCGCGAGATTGTGCGCCAGTTGCGCGAAAGCCGGCCGGACGCCCTGGTGGTCACCCCGATGGTGGACCTGAAGTCCGAGCAGGTGGACTGGATCCGCGCCGCGCGCAAGGCCAATGTGCCAAGCTGTCTGCTGGTGGCAAGCTGGGACAACCTGACCAACAAGGGCCTGGTGCTGTCCAGGCCGGACCGGGTGGTGGTCTGGAACCGCTTCCAGAAAGAGGAGGCGGTCCGGATGCACGGCATCCCCCAGGATGCCGTCGTCATGACCGGCGCGCAGCTCTATGACCACTGGTTCGAGCGCCAGCCCAGCCGGGACTATGCCGCCTTCTGCCACGATTTCGGCCTCGATCCC
>CAYFTQ010000138.1:0-6923 GCA_964346035.1 uncultured Roseospira sp.
CCAGGCCCAGCCGGCGATCGCGTGGCGTGATCGGGCGGGCACGGCGCGGCGGCGGGACGGTGGTCGAGGGCGGCGACGCGGGCAGGGTCGAGCGCGACACGGCGCACTCCTCTCGGGACGGTCGCGGGATGACGGTGGCGACGGCCGGCTGACGGGCCTTCAGAAGCCGGGCATTCCGGATCGGCGCGCGCCGCCCCGGAAATAGGCCAGCAGGCGGGTTTCCAGGTCGTCGGCCAGCAGCCGGGCGACATCGCGCGACGCCCCCCGAACGCTGGACGTGGTGGCGTAACCGGTATCGAAGGTATTGAAGGTGACGGCCCGACGCACCGTCCCCTCAAGCACATGACTGACCGGGCGGGTGGACAGCGCATCCGGACGCAGGACCTCGCCCCCGCCCCGACGGGTGCGGTCGATGACGACGAACCGGGCGCGGCCCTCAAGCCGGGTCAGGGAGGCATCGTCGTCGCGGTCGATGCCCAGGCCCTGTTCGTTGACCGAGACCGAGACCTCCAGCTTGTAGCGGGCATCGCGATCGACGGTGAAGCGGTCGATCAGGGCGTTGCGGACAAGCTGCCCCACGCGGCCTTCGATCGGAGGAATGTCCAACGGCGGCAGCGGGGTCGCGCCCCGGCCGCGAGGCGCATAGGCGGGCTGGAACCCGCATCCCGCCAGCGGCGCGGCCAGCGCACCCAGACTCAGGCCGAGCAGGGCGCGCCGCCCGATGGTCGGGCGGTGCGGCCGTCCCCGGGGGAGGCGAGGGGATACGGGCATGCCGGGGTCCTCCGCGTTAACCGACCACGATGTTGACGATGCGGTTGGGCACCACCACGACCTTGCGCATGGTCTTGCCCTCCATGTGCGTGCGCACGTTCTCCAGCCCCAGGGCGGCGGACTCGGCGTCTTCCTTGGGGCAGTCGCGCGCCATCTCGATCTGACCGCGCAGCTTGCCGTTGACCTGTACGGCCAGGGTCACGGCATCATCAACCAGATGGGCCGGGTCGGCCTCGGGCCAGGGCGATTCCGCCAGGATGGCATCATGACCCAGCGCCGCCCAGCAGGCCTCGGTCACGTGCGGCACCATCGGGTTGAGCAGGCGGACCAGAGTCTCCAGAACGACCCGGCAGACCGCGCCGGCTGCGGGCGCGTCGGCCTTCAGGTCGGCAAGTGCGTTGGTCAGCTCGCGGATGCGGGCGACGGCGGTGTTGAAACGGAAGCGCTCCAGATCCTCGGTCACGCCTGCTATGGTTTTATGTCCACGACGAAACAGCGCCAAGGTGTCACGATCCAGGTCGGACACCGGCACCGGCGTCCCGGCTGCGGCCAGCGGAACGGGCGGGTCGGCGACCAGCCGCCACAGCCGGTTGACATAGCGCCAGGCCCCTTCCAGCCCGGCGTCGGACCATTCCATGTCGCCGTCGGGCGGATTGTCGGAGACGATGAACAAGCGCGCCGCGTCGGCGCCGTAGGTTTCCAGGATCTGTTCCGGATCGACCGTGTTGCGCTTCGACTTGGACATTTTTTCAGGCCGCCCGACGACCACCGGCGCGCCATCCGAGACCCGCCGCGCGCCGCCATCCGGGGCGTGCTCGACGTCGGCCGGTTCGATCCAGTCGCCGGCGCCGTCGCGATAGGTCTCGTGCAGAACCATGCCCTGGGTGAACAGACCCTCGAACGGCTCGGCCAGGCCCAGATACCCGCAATCGCGCAGCGCGCGGGTGAAAAAGCGCGAGTACAGAAGGTGCAGCACGGCATGCTCGACACCGCCGATGTACTGATCGACCGGCAGCCAGTAGTCCACGGCGGCGCGGTCGAAGGCCTCGGTCTCGCTCCATGGCGCGCAGAAGCGGGCGAAATACCAGGACGATTCCAGGAAGGTGTCAAAGGTATCGGTCTCGCGCACCGCCGCCTTGCCGCAGGCCGGACAGTCCACGTGTTTCCAGGTCGGGTGGCGCTCCAGCGGATTGCCGGGGGCGTCGAAATCGACATCCTCGGGCAGGGTGACCGGAAGCTGGTCGCCCGGCACCGGAACGATACCGCAGGACTCGCAGTGAACCACCGGGATCGGGCAGCCCCAATAGCGTTGGCGCGAGATGCCCCAGTCGCGCAGACGGAACTGCACGGTGCCCTCGCCCTTGCCCAGTTGCTCCAAGCGGGCGATGGCGGCGCGCTTGGCCTCGTCCACCGCCAGTCCGTTCAGGAAGGCGGACTGGATCGCCACGCCGTCGCCCACGAAGGCCTCGTCGCCGGCCGCCAGGGCGGCGCCGAAGGCATCCGGATCAGCGTCCCGGGGCGCCACCACGGCGATGATGGGCAGGGCGTATTTGCGGGCGAAATCGAAGTCGCGCTGGTCATGGGCCGGGCAGCCGAAAATGGCGCCTGTGCCGTATTCCATCAGCACGAAGTTGGCCACATGGATCGGCACCGTCCAGGTCGGGTCGAGGGGATGCACGGCCCGAAGTCCGGTGTCGAAGCCCTTCTTCTCGGCCGTCTCGATGGCCTCTTCGCTGGTGCCGGTGCGGCCGCATTCGGCGATGAAGGCGCGCAGGTCCGGATTGCCTTCGGCCAGTTCGCCGGCCAGCGGATGGTTCGGCGAAACGGCGCAGAACGAGGCCCCGAACAGCGTGTCCGGCCGGGTGGTGAAGACCTCCAGGGCATCATCGCGGCCCTCGATGTCCCAGCGCAGTCGCGCGCCCTCGGACCGGCCGATCCAGTTGGTCTGCATCAGGCGGACCTTGTCGGGCCAGCGCTCCAGCCCCGCGATGGCGTCCAGCAGATCCTGGGCATAGCGGGTGATGCGCAACGACCATTGCGCCAGCTTGCGCCGTTCCACCGGCGCGCCGGAGCGCCAGCCCTTGCCGTCGATGACCTGTTCGTTGGCCAGCACGGTCTGGTCGACCGGGTCCCAGTTGACCCACGCTTCGGTCCGATAGGCCAGGCCGGCCTTCAGGAAGTCCAGGAACATCTTTTGTTCGTGGCGATAGTATTCCGGCTCGCAGGTCGATATCTCGCGTGTCCAGTCGATGGACAGACCCATGGGACCGAACTGGTCGCGCATGGCGGCGATGTTCTCGCGCGTCCATTTGGCTGGATGGACCCCGCGCTGGATGGCGGCGTTCTCGGCCGGCAGCCCGAAGGCGTCCCAGCCCATCGGATGCAGCACGTTGAAGCCGCGTGCGCGGCGGAACCGCGCCACCAGGTCGCCCATGGTGTAGTTGCGCAGATGTCCCATGTGGATGCGGCCCGACGGGTAGGGAAACATCTCAAGGACATAGTATTTGGGCCGATTCCTGTCCTCGGTGGCGCGGAAACAGTTGCGCTCGGCCCATACCGCCTGCCAGTGGGCCTCGGTCTGCTTGATATTGTAACGCTCGGCGGCGGCCATGGACGATTACTCTCTCGGACAGTGAAACGGGCGCGCCGCCCGGTGACGGCGCGAGGGGCAGGGTTGGCGGGGCGGCAACCCGCAAGCCTCAGCGTTCGCGCAGGGCGGCCATGCGAAGCTGACGCGCGCGCGTCAGGATAGCCTCTTCCAGTTCGGCACCGACGGCGTCCTCGACCGGCCGGTCCATCCAGTCGCCGGGCGCCGCGCGGTCGTCGATGCCGGTCCGGGACTGCTTGAACACCGAGACCTCGATGCCGTCCGCGCGCAACGCCTTGGCCAGGATATAGACGTTGACCTTGAAGCGTTCGTCCGGCGCCTCCGGCGGCGTGTACCAGTCGGTGATGATGACGCCGCCGAACGGGTCGGCCGAGGCCAGTGGCATGAAGGCAATGGTGTCCAGCGAGGCGCGCCACAGGAAACTGTTGACCCCGATGCCGGCAGAACCGTCCGACGGCCGATCCTCGCCGCCGCCGAACAGGTTGATGCCGCCGGGGCCGAACACGGTGTCGCGTTGCGGCGGATTGCGGGCATCGATCAGAACGGTCTCGTCGCTGCCCACCATCTTGTCACGGCGGATCGGCTCGCCATACTGGCAGGCGCTCAGGGTGGCCGCGGCCCCGACGATCAGGCCCATGGCAGTCATGAAACGCATTGGTCGGCCCCTTCGGTCCCGGTGTCGCGCGCGCGCCGGGCGGCGATCGCGTGGTTCCTTATAATAGGGGGGGGGCGGCGGCAACAAGGGGGCAGCCGCGCGCGATGCCGCAACACCATGACTTGAGCCCGATGAGCCGAGGGGGTATCAGGCCGGTCATCATGATCAGGCCAGAACACCCACCGCGTCCGCCCGATCCTCCACCGCGTCCGCCCGACCGGCCGCCGGCCTTCGGCCTGCGCCTTCTGGCGACCGACGGCGCGGCCCGCCGGGGCCGCCTGGAGACCGCGCACGGCGCCATCGAAACCCCCGCCTTCATGCCGGTCGGCACGGCCGCGACCGTCAAGGCCATGCGCCCCGGCGACGTCGCCGCCACCGGCGCCGACATCGTGCTGGGCAACACCTATCATCTGATGCTGCGCCCCGGCGCGGCGCGCGTCGCCCGGCAGGGCGGCCTGCGCGCCTTCATGGGCTGGGACGGCCCGGTGCTGACCGATTCGGGCGGCTTTCAGGTGATGAGCCTGGCCGCCCTGCGGCGCATGGACGAAAGCGGTGTCACCTTCCGTTCGCACATCGACGGCAGCGCGCACCGCCTGGACCCGGAACGCTCCATGGCCATCCAGCACCAGTTGGGGGCCACCATCACCATGGCGTTCGACGAATGCACGCCCTGGCCGGCGACGCACCGGCAGGCGGCCGACTCCATGGGGCTTTCGATGCGCTGGGCGGCGCGGTCCCGCGCGGCCTTCGTCGATCGGCCGGGACATGCCCTGTTCGGCATCGTGCAGGGTGGCACCCATCACGACCTGCGCCGCGAATCGGTGGCCGCTCTGCTCGACATCGGCTTTGACGGCTATGCCGTGGGCGGTCTGGCGGTGGGCGAGCCCCAGGCCGAAATGCTGCGGGTCCTGGAAGGCGTGACGCCGATGCTGCCGGCGGACCGGCCGCGTTACCTGATGGGCGTGGGGCGCCCCCAGGATATCATCGAGGCGGTGCGCCGCGGCATCGACATGTTCGACTGTGTCATGCCGACCCGCTCCGGCCGCACCGCACAGGCCTTCACGTGGGGCGGGCCTGTCAACCTGCGCAATGCGCGCCACGCCGACGACGCCCGCCCGCTGGACGTCGCCTGCGGCTGCCCGTGCTGTCGCGAGCATACCCGCGCCTACCTGCATCACCTGATCCGGGCGCGCGAGATGCTGGGACCGATGCTGCTGACGTGGCACAACCTCCAGCATTATCAGGACCTGATGGCCGGCCTGCGTAGCGCCATCGCCGACGGCCGCCTGAACGCCTTCGCCGAGGCCACCCTGGCCGGCTACGCCGCCGGCGACATCCCGCCTCTGGGGTGAGGCAGAAAAAAAAGCCGCCGTTCCCCGGAGGCATCCAGGAACGGCGGCTGGGGAATGCCCGCGCCCGGCGCCCCCCAAAAGCGGGAGCCCCCCGGCCGGGCGGCCCGGAACCCGGGCCGGGCGACGGCGCGCTACTCGGCCGCCTCCGGAATCAGAACTTCGCGCTTGCCGACGCGGTTGGCGCGGCTGACCAGCCCTTCCTTTTCCATGCGCTCGATCATGCGCGCGGCGCGGTTGTAGCCGATCTGAAGATGGCGCTGCACGAAGCTGGTCGAGGCCTTGCGCTCGCGCGTTATCAGCTCCACGGCGCGGTCATAGAGGGGATCACCGCTGTCGGCGGCCGATCCGGCGCCGGCGCCCTCCGCCTCGCCGTCCTCATCCTCGGTCACGGATTCCACGTAACTGGGCTTCGCCAACCCGCGCAGGTGGTCGCACACGCGCTCGACCTCGTCATCCGAGACGAACGGTCCATGGACGCGCGTAATGCGCCCGCCGGCGG
This sequence comes from uncultured Roseospira sp., assembly GCA_964346035.1. Taxonomy (GTDB): domain Bacteria; phylum Pseudomonadota; class Alphaproteobacteria; order Rhodospirillales; family Rhodospirillaceae; genus Rhodospira. The sequence continues at coordinate 5,886 of CAYFTQ010000138.1, forward strand.
CCATGTAGAGCATGTCGCCCTGGCCCAGCAGTTGTTCGGCGCCCTGTTCCCCCAGGACGGTGCGACTGTCGATCTTGCTGGTGACCTGAAAGCTGACACGGGTGGGGAAGTTGGCCTTGATGGTGCCGGTGATGACGTCCACGGACGGACGTTGCGTGGCCGTGACCAGGTGGATACCGGCGGCCCGCGCCATCTGCGCCAGACGCTGGATGGCGGCCTCGACCTCCTTGCCGGCGACCAGCATCAGGTCGGCCATCTCGTCCACCACGATCACGATATGGGGCAGCGGCGTCAGATCCATCTGTTGTTGTTCATAGATCGGCTCGCCGCTGTCGGGATCGAACCCGGTCTGCACGGTGCGCGTTACGGCGCCACCCTCGGCCAGCGCCTTTTCCACCTTCAGGTTGAAGCCCTTGATGTTTCGAACCCCCATCTGGCTCATGGCGCGATAGCGGTTTTCCATTTCCCTGACCGCCCATTTCAGGGCCACGACAGCCTTGGACGGATCGGTCACCACCGGGGTCAGCAGGTGCGGGATGTCGTTGTAGGCCGACAGTTCCAGCATCTTGGGATCAATCAGGATCAGGCGACAGCGCTCTGGTGTCAGGCGGTAGAGCAGCGACAGGATCATGGCGTTGACCGCCACCGACTTGCCAGAGCCGGTGGTGCCGGCAATCAGCAGATGCGGCATGCGGGACAGGTCCACCACCACCGGGCTGCCGCCGATGTCGCGGCCCAGGGCCAGGCTCAGGATCAGGTCGCCATGCGCGAAGTCATCCGCGGCCAGCATCTCGCGCAGGTTGACACCCTGGCGTCGGGCGTTGGGCAACTCGATGCCGATGACGCTCTTGCCGGGAATGACGGCGATGCGCACGGAAACCGCGCTCATGGCGCGCGCGATGTCGTCGGCCAGCCCGATGATGCGCGCCGTCTTGATTCCGGGAGCAGGTTCCAGCTCATAGAGCGTGACGACCGGCCCGGGACGCACGCGCACGATCTCGCCCTCGCGCCGTACCGCCGCGTCGAGCGTCAGCGACG
>CAYFTQ010000139.1:0-6908 GCA_964346035.1 uncultured Roseospira sp.
GTAGATGCGCGGCATGACGGGGAAGTGGAACGCCATGTGGCATTCGTCGCCGTCGCCGAAGTAGGGCCGCACGTCCTCGGGCCATTGGTTGGCCTCACCCAGCAGCATGCGTCCCTGGAAGTGCTCGTCCATCCAGGCCCGCAGACGCTTGATGACGTCGTGGGTTTCCGGCAGGTTTTCGTTGTTCGTGCCCTCGCGCTCAACCAAATACGGAATCGCGTCAAGCCTGAGGCCGTCCACCCCCGTATCCAGCCAGAACTTCATGGCCCGGCAGACGGCCTCGAACACACGCGGATTGTCAAAGTTGAGGTCCGGCTGGTGGCTGAAGAAGCGGTGCCAGTAATACGCCTTGGCCACCGGGTCCCAGGCCCAGTTGGACGTTTCCGTATCGGTGAAGATGATGCGCGTGTCCTGATACGTCTGATCCGAGTCGGACCAGACGTACCAGTTGCGGTACTGGCTGCCCGGTTTGGCGCGGCGCGCCCGCTGAAACCACGGGTGCTGGTCCGAGGTATGGTTGATGACCAGCTCGGTAATGACCTTCAGTCCGCGCTTGTGCGCCTCTTTCACGAACTGGCGGAAGTCGCGCATGGAGCCGTAGGACGGATTGACCGCCTGGTATTCCGAGATGTCGTAGCCATCATCACGCAAGGGAGACGGGTAGAACGGCAGCAGCCAGACGGCAGTGACTCCCAACTCCGTCAGATAGTCCAGCTTGTTCGTCAGGCCCCGGAAATCTCCGATGCCGTTGCCATCGCTGTCGGCGAAGGCCTTGACGTGAAGCTGATAGATGACAGCGTCCTTGTACCAGAGCGGATCGGTGCTCATGCGCGGCCCTTTCAAGGTCCGACGGAAGGGAAATTGGGCGGAAAGCAGCGAACGCGGGGGGGGGCGACCCACCCGGTCCGGGGCGACCGGGCGCCGGACGCCGCCCTGGTCTGCGGTGGCCGTCAGGCGGTCGGTTGGCGGTCTTCAACTGGCCGCCACGGCGTGACGCGGAAGACAGCGGCCGGGTTCTCCCAGGGTTTCAAATAGTAATGGTGATGGGGTCCCGTCCAGAGGTGGCGCTCCCCGGTGAGCAGCTCTTCCACCTCGAACGGCTGATCGGCCGGAATGCCCATGGCGTCAAGCGGGAACGTCGCCCAGACGTGGCGCGCATCGAACGGGTTGGTCGTACACAGGACCAGAACCATGTTATCGTGGGTCTCGGTCATCTTGCTATAGAACAGCACGTCGTCGGCATCGCATTCGTGGAACCGCAGGGTGCTCAACCGGTGCATAGCCGGATTGTCCTGGCGGATGCGATTGAGCCGGGCGATCAGGTCCTTGATGTGGCCCGGCCGGTCCCAGTCCCACACCTTGAATTCGTATTTCTCGCTGTTGTTGTATTCTTCCTTGCCCGGGACGGCGTCATTCTCGCACAACTCGAAACCGTTGTAGATGCCGTAGACGCTCGACAGCGTGGCGGCCAGAACGGCGCGGATCATGAATGCCGGACGACCACCCCTTTGAAGGAATTCTGGCAGGATGTCCGGCGTGTTGACAAAAAAGTTCGGGCACATGTACTCGACGCATTCGCTTTGCGTCAATTCAGTCATGTACTCCGTCAGTTCCTGCTTTTGGTTGCGCCAGGTAAAGTAGCTGTAGGACTGTGTGAAGCCCACCTTGGCCAACATCTTCATCATGGGCGGGCGAGTGAAAGCCTCTGCCAGGAACTGGACATGTGGATGGGCGTCCTTGATTTCGCGGATGACCCACTCCCAGAACGGCACCGGCTTGGTATGGGGATTGTCGACGCGGAAAATCGTGACGCCATGCCCGATCCAGAACTCGAACACCTGACGGAGATCTTCCCACAGGTCATACTGATGCGGACCAAAAAATTCAACGTTGACGATGTCCTGGTATTTCTTGGGCGGGTTCTCCGCGTACTTTATGGTGCCGTCGGGCCGGAACTTGAACCAGTCGGGATGTTCCTTGATCCACGGATGGTCCGGCGAACACTGGATGGCGATATCCAGCGCGACCTCCATACCCATATGATTGGCGGCGCGCACCAAGCGCTCGAAGTCCGCGATGGTCCCCAGTTCGGGATGGACGGCGGTATGCCCACCCTCGGCGGAGCCGATGGCATAGGGGCTGCCCGGCTCATCCGGACCAGCCACCAGGGCGTTGTTCCTGCCCTTTCTGTGGGTGATGCCGATCGGATGGATGGGCACGAAATACAGCACGTCAAAGCCCATGGCCCGGATCTCCGGCAGACGCCGGATGCAGTCTTCGAACGTACCCCACCGATCCGGCGCCGTGCCCTGAGAGCGCGGAAACATCTCGTACCAGGCGGCGAAGCAGGCCCGCACCGGTTCGATCATGAGCGGCAGCGTCAGGTCATGTCGCACGGCCTCCGAGCGGTCCGGCCAGCGGGCCATGACACCGGCCAGATCGGCCGAGAGCATAAGCGCGACACGCGCCGACGGGGCCGTGTCGGCATCCAGGCCCCGCAGGACGGTTTCCAGATAGGTCGCGTCATCGCCGTCCGCGCGCGCTGCGGCCGCCTCAAGCAGGGCGCGCCCCTCGACCAACTCAAGCGAGACCTCCTGGTCCGCGTCCACCTTCTTGCGGACCTCGTCGCGCCACGAGGTCCAGTGATCGCGCCACGCCTCGATGGTGTATTCGTAGCGCCCGATGTCCTCGGCCACCACCTCCCCTTGCCACAACGCGAGGCCGTGGTTGACCGAGACCATGGGGGTTTCGGTCCACTCCATGGCGCCGGCCCGCCTCAGCAGCAGCGCCGCAGACAGGGCGCCGTGTCCCTCCGCGAAGATGGTGGCGCCGACCCGCAGCGCATCGCCCTCGTACCGCTTGACCGGAAATCGGCCATGATCGATGGCCGGGCGCACCGCCTCGATCACGATCGGCTTGCTGGACAGCGTGGACAGGTCGATCGCGGCGGCCTTGCTCTGGCGGGCCGAGGGTCGCTTGGTCATGGTGTCTCCATCCTGAAGGACGCGACGGGAGTCGTTGGCTGTCAGGGCTTGTCGCGCGGATCATGCACGAAGACCCGGATCTCGCCGGCGTCCAGCCGTGTCATGGCGCCTGATTCCAGGCGCCCATGGGCGCGCGCCGGCGTCATCTCGATCAGGGGCACCCTGCTCAGAGCCGGATCGGCGGCGAGAACGGTATCGACGGCGATCATGCGGGGGGTATCGGCGTCACGGTTGACCAGCACCAGCGCGAGGTCCGGATCGTGCTCGGCCGCGCGCACCAGGGCGAGCACGGCGTCGCCCAGGTCGTGGGCCTGCTGAGGCCCCTCCCAGTTGAGCACGCGCGCGCGCGCCTTCATGTCGTTGACGGCGGCGACATAGCCGGTCAGATCGAAGCGCGGCGTTTCCCAGTCTCCGGGCCGCGTCCTGACCACGTCCGGCTTGCGAGCAAAGCCGTACTCGAACCCCATCGGCATCATGACACCGCTGGAGAACACGGCCGCGAACAACCAGGCGCGGCGATAGGCGGCCTCGACACGCCACGTCGGCCAGGCGACCGGCAACTCGGCCACCAGCCGGGGCGTATCGTGGCTTTCCGGAAAGGCGATCGACGGCGCCAGCGACCGGAACGCCGCATACTGCTCCAGCAGCCACCCTTCCTGAAAATCCCACCATTTGGAACTGTTGAACAGAAAGTCGAACCCGGCCGGACGCAGGCCCTCGATCTCCTCCAGGCGGCAGCCCAGCGTCTCGGCCGCGAACAGGCAGACCGGATTGATGGCGCGCGCGGCGGCGATCAGGTCTGCCCAGACATCGGCCGGGACCTTGTAGGCGGCATCGCAGCGGAAGCCATCCACCCCCAGACCAACGAAGTGCCGCACGACGCCAGCCAGTTCAGCCACCAGACGCGCACGGGCCGGGCGCGGAGTGAAGTCCAGTTCAGCCAGGTCGCCCCAGACCGTCTTGTGATCGGCGTTGGCCGGATCGATGGCGAACGGTGACAGCACGGTGCCGTCATCGGCGCGCGCGTACCAGTCCGGATGCGCGCCCACCCAGGGCGCATCCTTGGCGGTGTGATTGACCACAAGGTCCATCATGACCTTCAGGCCCCGGTCGTGGGCCGCCTCCAGCATGTCCCTGACCTGCCGGTCGGGGGCGGTGCCGTCGCCGGCATCCAGGGCCGGATGCAGGGCATGGAAGTCCTTGACGGCATACAGGCTGCCGGAAAACCCCGGGTAATGGATGGGATTGAGGTAGATCCAGTCGAACCCCATGGTCCGGGCGCGTTCCATGTGTGGCGCCCAGTCCGGTAGCGGGCCGGCCAGAGTGGGAAACAGGTTGTACAGACGGGGCGCCGGCTGGGCGACAAGGGGCGGAACCATGATGACCACTATGGAGGGGGGAGGATCGGGGGGGATCGGGGGGGATCGGGCAACCCGGGGGGACCCTATCACGGTCGCGCCATCGGAGCGAAGCCCCCAAGGGGACGCTCCGACGAACAAAGTTGTGACCGCGCCAGCCCTGGCGCGCAGCCACATCGCCGTCACTTCGGGCTTGCGCCGACCGCGCGCAATGCGCACCGTTCGGCGGACAACGCCCCGGTCATGCGAAAGGACCCCGCCACCGTGAGCCTCACGTCCACCAGAGCGCCCCAGACCGACATCGCGCCCGAGGATGACGCCACGGCGGGCGCCTGCGGGGTCCTTACCATCGACCTGGACGCCCTGATGGGCAACTGGCGTCGCCTGGGCAAGGCCCTTTCGCCGGGCTGCGAGTGCGCCGGCGTGGTCAAGGCCAACGGCTATGGACTGGGCGCGGGTCCGGTTGCGGGCGCGCTGGCAAGGGCGGGCTGCCGGACCTTTTTCGTCGCCCAGTTTGATGAAGGGCGCGTTGTCCGCCGGGTGGTGCCGCCAGAAGCGCGTGTGTTCGTGCTATCCGGTCCCGTCGCCGGCACCGAGGCGGCCTTCGCCCCTGCCGGACTGATCCCGGTCCTCAACAGCCCGGAGCAGATGGACCGCTGGCGCGCCCGTGCCCCGGGACAACCGGCCGCGCTCCATCTGGATACCGGCATGGGCCGGCTCGGACTGGGCGCCGACGAAACCGCCGCCCTGCTGGCCGACCCGGACCGACGGACGTCGCTGTCACCGGCGCTGATCATGAGCCATCTGGCCTGCGCCGACGACCCCGGGCACCCCCTTACCCGCCTTCAGATCGAACGCTTCGCGGCCGTGCGCGCTGCCTTCCCCGGCGTCCCCGGCAGCCTGGCCAATTCCGCAGGCGTGTTCCTTGGGGAGCGCGCCCATCACGATCTGGCGCGACCGGGCGTGGCGGTGTACGGCGTCAATCCCTTGCCAGGACGGCCCAATCCCATGGCCGCCGTTGTGCGATGGCAGGCCCGCATCCTCCAGATGCGTCGCGTTGACGCTCCCACGACCGTTGGCTATGGTGCCAGCCACAGGGCCGCCAGGGGGGCTAGGCTGGCAACCGTGGGCGTGGGGTACGCCGACGGGCTTCCGCGGGCCGCCAGCAACGGGCTTGTGGGTCGGTTCGGAGCCGTTGCCGTCCCGCAGGTGGGGCGGATTTCCATGGATCTGGCGACCTTCGACGTAAGTGCCGTCCCGGAGCCATTGGGACCCGGGGTGGGGGACATGATCGATCTGATCGGACCGCTCAATCCGGTGGACGAACTGGCCGCGCGGGCCGGGACCATCGGCTATGAGATCCTGACATCTCTTGGACCGCGCAATGCCCGACGCCATCGCGGCGGAACCGGCCACGAGGGGGACCCGAGACAGTGAACTTCCTGGCCATCGTCGGGCGCGTCTTCATCGCCTTCATCCAGCAGGTGGGCCGGCTGTCCATCTTCACCGGCCGCGCCGTCAGCCATATGGTCCGGCCGCCGATCTATCCGCGCCTGATCGGGCGCCAGATGGTTGAAATCGGCTACTACTCGCTGCCGGTAGTCGGCCTGACCACGATCTTTTCCGGCATGGTGCTGGCCCTGCAAAGTCACACCGGCTTCGCCCGTTTCTCGGCCGAGGGTGCCGTGGCCACGGTGGTGGTGATCTCGATCACGCGCGAGTTGGGACCGGTGCTGGCCGGCCTGATGGTCGCCGGACGAATCGGCGCAGCAATGGCGGCCGAGATTGGCACCATGCGCGTAACCGAACAGATCGACGCCCTGACGACACTGTCCACCAACCCGTTCAAGTACCTGGTGGCGCCGCGCCTGATCGCCGGCGTGACCATGCTGCCTCTGCTGGTGCTGGTGGGAGACATCATCGGTGTCTTCGGCGGATACCTGATCGGAACCACCAAGCTGGACTTCAACCCGTCCACCTATATCGCCCGCACCGTTGAGTTCCTGGAGGTCATCGACGTCGTCTCGGGCCTCGTCAAGGCCGCCGTGTTCGGCTTCGTCATTGCCCTGATGGGGTGCTACCACGGCTATTATTCAAAGGGCGGCGCCCAGGGCGTGGGCGCCGCGACCACCAACGCGGTGGTCTCGGCCTCCATCCTGATTCTGGTCCTGAACTACGTCATCACGGAGTTATTCTTCGCCCAGTAGCCGCCTGCCATCGCCCCTGCGGGGTTCCGTCGCCCGCGACCATGACCCCACGCCTTCCACTCGCGCCGGACCCGCCATGCCCGCCATGACCCAGTCGCCCGCCCCCCCGGATACCAAGATCAGCCTGCGCGACGTCCACAAGCGCTTTGGCGCCAACGTGGTCCTCGATGGCGCAAACCTGGACATCGCCGGTGGCGAGTCGGTGGTGGTCATTGGCGGCTCGGGAACCGGCAAATCGGTGCTGTTGAAGTGCATCCTCGGCCTTCTCGCGCCGGACGGAGGCTCCATCCGCGTCGATGGCGAAGAAACCGTGGGCCTGCGTGGCCGCGCGCGCGATCGGATCAACCGCCATATCGGGC